>CALASU010000295.1 GCA_937888765.1 uncultured Clostridia bacterium
GTGGTATCCCGTGCAGCTACAGTAGGCGGCGGTTTTGGCGGAAAAGACGGTCATAAGTACTGCACAGAACGTTATAATGAAGATCTGTATTTCCTGCGTGACAGAAAAGGTGTAAAATTCCCTATGATGCTGGATTGTGAAAGATGTATCTGTACAATCCTGAACGGCAAACCTCTGTTTACACTGAAATTCTATGATGAAATTCTGGAAAGTGTGACAGGTCTGGTACGTCTGGACTTCACAAAAGAAGGCCCCGGCAGAACAGAACGCGTTGCCAAGGCATACGGCGAAATGACAGCAGATGTAGAAAAAATGAGCCCTGCAACACGCACACTTCTGAGTGATATGGGCGACAACAACAGCACGAAAGGACATTTCTTCCGTGGAGTGGAGTGATGAGAGATGTTTGATTTGGTAATTCTGCTGAGCAGATACCTGTTTTTATTCTTTATCGTATTCTTTCTGTGGCAGGGACTTGTATATGTTGCGTACGAACAGGGCGGCTTTCTGGGCAGCCCTTATCGTGCTGTTTCCATTCAGCGAAGAATCATTGTTCTGATGCATCTGACAGCGTTTCTGATTCTTTCGTATAACAGAGAAACGCATTTGTTTGATTTGCAGGCATTGATTTTCGGAGCGGTTTCTTTCCTATTCCTATTGGGTACGATCAAGCTATTGGATAGGTTTTATTATGAAGGCTGTCCGCTGATCTGGACGGGAATGCTGTTTCTGATGGATGTCAGTCTGATTATGCTGCAGAGGATAGAGCCTGCACTGGCACATCGTCAGCTTGTATGGATGTGTATTGGTCTGGCGGGGATGTGCTGTCTGCCATTCTTGTTTCGGCTGATTCCTCGTTTTGAGATATTTGAGTGGGCGTATATCATTTTGTGCTATGGACTGCTGCTCTGTACCAAATTTTTCGGGATTGCAAAGGGCGGTTCTACAAACTGGCTTGCTTTTGGCCCGGAAGCGTTTCGGATTACATTTCAGCCGTCTGAGGTCGCAAAGTTTCTGTTTGTATTCTATCTCGCCAGTGTATTTCGGAAACGGGTGGAATTAAAAGAGTTTTTGATTACGGCGGGACTGAGTGCAGGTCTGGTACTGCTTCTGGTTATGCAGAGAGATTTGGGCAGTGCATTGATTTTCTTTATGACCTATATGACCATGCTGTATATTGCCACATCGAATGAATTTCTGTTTTTGCTAGGGATGGGCTCAGCAAGTGTGGCGGCAATCGGTGCCTATCATCTGTTTTCACATGTGCGGGTGCGTGTGGCGGCATGGCAGAATCCGTGGGCGGATATTGATACGGGCGGCTATCAAATTGTGAGTTCCTTATTTGCCATTACCACATGGGGCGTGCTGGGAAGCGGTTTGACAAAGGGTTTGCCGCAGAGTATTCCCGTTGTGGAAAGTGATATGATCTTTGCGGCAATCTGTGAGGAATTCGGTGTGATTTTCGGTGCGGGTATTATCGGTATTTTTATTATGATACTGTATCGTGGAGTGCGTGTGGCACTGGATTGCAACAGAAGATATTACAGTATCCTTGCGATTGGCGTAACAACGATGCTTTCTTTTCAGGCGTTCATCATTCTGGGCGGCGTCATCAAATTGATTCCGCTGACAGGGGTCACACTGCCATTTGTCAGCTATGGCGGCAGTTCGGTTCTGGTCAGCCTGATGATGATTGGCTTGTTGCAGTGGGTTTGTGTTTACTGCGAACAGCAGACACAGGCGGAACCCGTGCAGACGGAATGGATAGCAGAAAGGGGTGATTTGCGTGAATAGTATGAAGCAAAGTATTCGCCGTGTATTCTGGCTTCTGGCACTCTGCTTTTTTCTGCTGCTGGGCTATCTTGGAAAACTGGTATTTATAGAGCGGGAAGATATTTCGGGTAATGCCTATAATACCCGTTTGCGGCAGGTAAACGATACCATTCGCCGCGGCGATATCCTGGATAAAGATGGTGAACTTCTGGCAACCAGTATTTTGCAGGGGGATGGAACATATGCAAGAGAATATCCTCGCTCCCGTATGGCGGCGCATATTACGGGATACAGCAGTGTTGGGAAAACGGGCGTGGAAGCGGCGCAGAATTTTACATTGATTCGTCTGCACAACGAACTGTTTCAGCGGATCGGCAGTATCCTGCGGGAGGATGAATTGATTGGCAACAGTGTTGCTTTAACCGTAGATATGGAAGTGCAGAGCAAGGCGGGCAATCTGCTAGGCAGTGCTAAAGGGGCAGTTGTTGTGATGGAGCCGTCCACAGGACGGATTCTTGCATTGCAGGCGTATCCTGACTTTAATCCGAATACAGTAGAAAATCAGTGGGAAACCATTCGTGACCATGCGGACAGTCCTTTGGTAAACAGAGGGACACAGGGGTTATATCCGCCGGGATCTACTTTTAAAGTGGTAACGGCTCTGGCAGGAATGGAGCATCTTTCGAATTGGCAGGAGTTCCGTGTGGAATGCACGGGCGAAATGGAATTTGAGGATAAAGTGATTCATTGCTATCGGGATACGGCACATGGTTCTGTAGACTGGAAAGAGGCAATGGCGCAATCCTGCAACTGCTATTTTGCGGCACTGGCAAAAGAAATCGGTGCTTCTGATCTCGCCAAAACCATGCGGCAGGTCGGTATGGATACACCGAATGGCTTTGAACTGGCATATACGCCGAATACGATTTATCTGGAAAAAGGGGCTTCTGAAAGTGAACTGGTAGAAACGGCAATCGGACAGGGGAGAACAGGAGTAACGCCGTTATATATGGCGATGCTTGCTTCTGCTGTTGCCAACGAGGGCAGAATGATGCAGCCGTATATTGTGGATCACGTAATCTATCCCAATGGAGAAGAAGCGAAGCACACAGTACCGAAAAAGCTGATGGATATCTGTTCTGCGGAAGAAGCGGCAGTATTAAAGGAAAGTATGCTTGCTGTGGTGGACTATGGTACAGGCACAGCGGCGGGAATCAGCGGCGTATCGGTTGCGGGCAAAACCGGTACAGCGGAAAATGCGACAGGTAATGACCACAGTTGGTTTATTGGCTTTGCCCCTGCGGAAGATCCGAAGGTTGCGGTTGCCGTGATGCTGGAAAATATCCATAACGGCAGTGCGGCACCGATTGCGGGACAGGTCATGCGGACAGCGCTGCAGCAGATGGAATAAAAAAACAGAAAAGAGGGACTGCGATGGAATTGCAGATGGATTTATCAAAACCCTATGCCATTGCATTAGAGGGCGGCGGCGCAAAGGGTGCGTATGAAGTAGGTGTCTGGAAAGCTCTTGTCGAAGCAGGTTTACAGTATCATGCTGTGGCAGGCACTTCCGTCGGTGCGCTCAATGGTGCGATGATGGTCATGGAAGAACTGGAAAAAGCGACTGCGCTTTGGGAAAATATTCGTTTTTCACAGGTGTTTGCGGCAGATGATGTGCAGATGAAAAAGCTGTACGACAAGGATCTGGAAGGATTGGATATCATCGGGCTGTTGAAGAAACTGGTGGAAACGGTAAAAGAGGGTGGTCTGGATGTGGAGCCCCTGCGGCAGCTGATTGCGGAACAGGTGGATGAAGAAAAGATCAGACAATCCTCAAAGCAGTTCTTTCTGGTAACCTACTCTCTGACAGATAAAAAAGAACTGGATATCGACGCAAAGGCACTGGAAGACGGAAAACTGCAGGATATGCTGCTGGCAAGTGCCTATGTGCCCTTGTTTCGGCGGGAAAAAATGGACGGTATAGATTATGTGGACGGCAGTGTTTATAATATTCTGCCGATCAGCTGTCTGTTGGATCGAGGCTATCGGGACATCATAGCAGTGCGGATTTACGGACTTGGAATTGAAAAGAGAATCAGAATTCCGGAAGATGCCAATATTATCACAATTGCACCAAAGGAAAAGCTGGGCGGTATTCTGCAGTTTGATGCCGAACAGAGCAGAAAGCATCTGCAGCTTGGCTATTTTGACGGAAAGCGAATGCTGTATGGTCTGGCGGGGGAAAGGTATTATATCGACCGCCAGTGGGATGAGCAGACAGCGTATTTTGCTTTGAAAACGCTGATCGAGCAGTTTTATGAAGAAAAAATACTGACACTGCGGGAGATGAACGAAACTTTCATTCCCAGACTGGCGAAGAAGTGGAAGGCGAAAGAGGAAAGCTACTATGAGCTGTTCCTGCTTCTTTTGGAGCAGAATGCGGTTTTGCTTGGGATTGATCCGTTTATCATTCGTACAGAGGAAATGTTTTTGCAGGAGATCCTGCAGGCGTGCAGAGAACGTAAAGAAAAGATTAAATTTTTCTAACAAATCATAAAACAGGAGTTTCTTCTATTATATAGTGCTGTAATGTACAGACAGAAGAACCTCCTGTTTCTTTTTTGACGAAAAAAGAGTGCAGTGGCTGAACAAAGGAACAGTCGAAAAAGCTTGAATTTTAAAGGAAAAACGAAGATGGAAAGAAGTGCAGCGAGTGAATTTTGATGCTGATTTTGCATATATTTTAACAAATTAGGACAGGGATTTGACCTTCTTTTACAAAGAGAAGTTTCATTAAGAAATGATTTTTACAGAAAGAAGAAAGCGGAAGGTATATACAGAAACGGCGAAATCCTGCCCTGAACGAGAGGAATTGACAAAAAGGAGAATCAAAACAATCTGAAATAAGTTCTTTTTTACAAAAACAGGCATAGGTATCCACGGGAATGCTGTATTTTGTATACAGATTTGACGGCGCAATTCCATAACAATCTTTTTTCGCCATTTTTTTCAAAATAATAATAAATTTTTAACAAAATCGGTTGAAATAAAACGATATTGATGTTATAATCAAGACAAGTACAGGAGCATTTTCTGGAAATGTGCTGTACGGCAGAGTGACGGAGGCTTATATTCAACGGTTAAAAGGGATATAGGTTTTTTCTGATGTCATTCAAAAAGAGCGGATTTCATTTAAGAAATACGGGGACAGAAATCTGTTCGAACACTCTTTATGATTGTTTATCGCATGGTTAAATATACGATAGAGGAGGTAAAAGAGGATGTATACAATGGGCATTGACGTCGGCTCCGCTTCTTCCAAGGTAGTAATCCTGAAAGACGGGAAAGACATCGTTGCTGCAGAAGTTGTACAGGTAGGTACAGGTTCTACAGGTCCCAAGAAAGCGATCGAAGCAGCTTTCGCAAACAGCGGTCTGAAACAGGAAGACATTTCCTTTACAGTCGCTACAGGCTATGGCAGATTCTCTCTGGATGCTGACAAACAGTTCTCCGAGATCAGCTGTCACGCCAAAGGTATTTTCTTTTTGGTACCCACTGCACGTACTATCATTGATATCGGCGGTCAGGACGCGAAAGCGATCAGACTGGATAGCAAGGGTGGTATCCAGCAGTTTTTTATGAATGATAAATGTGCGGCAGGTACAGGCCGTTTCATCGAAGTTATGGCCAGAGTTCTGGAAACAACACTGGATGAAATGGCAGGACTGGACGAACAGGCAACAGAAACAGCACCTATCAGCAGTACTTGTACTGTATTCGCTGAATCTGAAGTTATTTCTCAGCTGTCTAAAGGCACAAGCAGAAACAACATTGCCAAAGGTGTTCATATGTCCGTAGCTAGCAGAGCTTGCGGCCTGGCTTACAGAGGCGGTCTGGAAAAAGACGTTGTCTTCACTGGCGGCGTTGCGAAAAATGCAGGCGTAGTTAGAGCTGTTGCTAGCGTATTGAAAACAGATGTAATTGTGGCACCCAATCCACAAACAACAGGTGCGCTCGGTGCGGCACTGTTCGCATACGAAGCGGCAACAAAAAAATAATAAGAAAGAGGGATTAGAATGAGTTTAACACAAGGCATGACAGCAAAAAAATTGTTAGGCTACTATCAGAACAAAGCCGATCAGGATGCTAGAGAAGCTAAGGAAAGAGGCGACCTGGTATGTTGGTCCGCATCTGTAGCTCCTCCGGAATTCTGCGTAACAATGGGTATCGCTATGATCTACCCCGAAACACACGCAGCTGGTATCGGTGCTAGAAAAGGTGCTATCGACATGCTGGATGTTGCTACAAGAAAAGGTTACAACATCGACTGCTGTTCTTATGGTAGAGTAAACATGGGCTACATGGAATGTCTGAAAGAAGCAGCTATCACAGGTAAAAAACCCGAAGTTCTGGTTAACTCTCCTGCAGCTGACGTTCCTCTGCCCGACCTGGTTATCACATGTAACAATATTTGTAACACACTGCTGAAATGGTACGAAAACCTGGCTGCAGAACTGGATATCCCCTGCATCGTAATCGACGTACCTTTCAACCACACAATGCCTATCCCCGAATATGCTAAAGCATATATCGCTGATCAGTTCAGAAACTGCATTTCTCAGCTGGAAGTAATCTGCGGCAGACCTTTCGACTGGAAAAAATTCAAGGAAGTTAAAGACCAGACACAGCGTTCCGTATACCACTGGAACAGAATCGCTGAAATGGCTAAATACAAACCCTCTCCTCTGAATGGTTTCGACCTGTTCAACTACATGGCTCTGATCGTAGCTTGCCGTTCTCTGGACTATGCTGAAATCACATTCAAAGCATTCGCTGATGAACTGGAAGCTAACCTGAAAGCTGGTATCTACGCATTCAAAGGCGCAGAAAAAACACGTTTCCAGTGGGAAGGTATCGCTGTATGGCCTCACCTGGGTCACACATTCAAAACAACAAAGAACCTGGGTGCTATCATGACAGGTACAGCTTACCCCGCTCTGTGGGATCTGCACTATGATGCAAACGATGAATCTCTGCACTCCATGGCAGAAGCTTACACAAGAATCTACATCAACACATGTCTGTCCAACAAAGTTGAAGTTCTGCTGAACATCATGAACAAAGGTCAGATCGACGGTGTTATCTACCACACAAACAGATCTTGTAAGCTGATGAGCTTCCTGAACGTTGAAACAGCTGAAACAATCAAAGCTATCAACGGCAAACCTTACGTAAACTTCGACGGCGACCAGACAGACCCTAACGCTTTCTCTCCTGCACAGTATGAAACTCGCGTACAGGCTCTGGTTGAAATGATGGAAGCTAACTTAGCAGAATAATTTTGAGGAGGAGAAAACGATGAGTAAAGTAGAAGCAATCTTATCCCAACTGAAAGAAGTTGCAGCTAATCCTAAAAAAGCAATGGATGACTATAAAGCTGAAACAGGTAAAGGCGCTGTAGGTATCATGCCTATCTACGCTCCCGAAGAAATGGTACACGCAACAGGTTACCTGCCTATGGGTCTGTGGGGCGCACAGGGCAAACAGATCTCCAAAGCACGTACATATCTGCCCGCATTCGCATGCTCTATCATGCAGCAGATCATGGAACTGCAGTGTGAAGGCGCTTATGATGAACTGGCAGCAGTTCTGTTCTCCGTTCCTTGTGACACACTGAAATGTCTGTCTCAGAAATGGAAAGGCGCTAACGCTGACAAAGTAATCGTATTCACACACCCTCAGAACAGAGGTCTGGAAGCAGCTAATCAGTTCCTGGTAACAGAATATGAACTGGTTAAAAAACAGCTGGAAGCTTACCTGGGCGTTAAAATCACAAACGCAGCTCTGGAAAACTCCATCGCTATCTACAACGAAAACAGAGCAGTTATGCGTGAATTCGTTAAAGTAGCAGCTGAATACCCTCAGGTAATCAACGCTGTTGACCGTCATGCTGTATTCAAAGCAAGACAGTTCATGCTGAAAGAAAAACACACAGCTCTGGTGAAAGAACTGATCGCAGAAGTAAAAGCTATGCCCGTACAGCCTTGGGATGGCAAGAAAGTTGTTGTTACAGGTATCATGCTGGAACCCAACGGTCTGCTGGAAATCTTCGATGAATTCAAAATTGCTATCGTTGACGACGATCTGGCTCAGGAATCCAGACAGATCCGTGTTGACGTACTGGACGGCGAACAGGGCCCTCTGTACAGAATGGCAAAAGCATGGCAGCAGATGTATGGTTGCTCCGTTGCAACAGATACAAAGAAAGGCCGCGGCAAAATGCTGATCAACAAAACAATCGCTACAGGCGCTGACGCTGTAATCGTAGCTATGATGAAATTCTGTGATCCCGAAGAATGGGACTACCCTGTAATGTACAGAGAATTCGAAGAAAAAGGCGTTAAAAACCTGATGATCGAAGTTGACCAGGAAGTTACATCCTTCGAACAGGTTAAAACAAGACTGCAGTCCTTCGTTGAAATGCTGTAATTCCTACCGCATTTTAGTTGGATGAAATAAGCAGGGGTAGGAAACTACCCCTGTTCTTGTAATTCTTTTTATAACACTGTAAAAAGTACAAAAATTTTTTATAGGAGGTCTATCATAATGGCTAGACAGGTAAAAGTTATTACTGCTGAAGAAGCTGCAATGCTGATCAAAAACGGCGATACAGTTACAACAAGCGGTTTCGTAGCATCTGCTATTCCCGAAGCTCTGGACAGAGCTGTAGAAGAAAGATTCCTGAAAACAGGCGAACCCAGAGATCTGTTCTATGTATACTGCGGTTCTCAGGGTAACAAAGACGGTCGTGGTGCTGAACACTTCGCACACGAAGGTCTGCTGAAAAGATTCATGGCTGGTCACTGGGCAACAATCCCTGCAATGCAGAAACTGGCTCTGGACAACAAAATCGAAGCTTACAACGTATCTCAGGGTGCTCTGTGCCACCTGTTCAGAGATATCGCTGCTCATAGACCCGGCTACCTGACAAAAGTAGGTATGGGTACATTTATCGACCCCAGAAACGGCGGCGGTAAAGTAAACGCAAAAACAACAGAAGACTACATCAAACTGGTTAACTTTGAAGGCGAAGATTACCTGTACTACCCTGCATTCCCCATCAACGTGGCAATGATCAGAGGTACATACGCTGACGAAGCTGGTAACATCTCCTTTGAAAAAGAAGTTTCTCCTCTGGAAGGTACATCCGTATGTCAGGCTGTTAAAAACAGCGGCGGTATCGTTATCGTTCAGGTAGAAAAACTGGTTAAATACGGTACACTGGATCCTCGTCTGGTTAAAGTACCCGGCATCTATGTTGACTACGTTGTAGTTGCAGATCCCAAAGATCACCAGCAGACACTGGATTGTGAATACGATCCCGCTCTGTCCGGTGAAATGAGAAACCCTGACATCGCTCCCGCTCCCCTGCCTCTGGACGCTAAGAAGATCATTGGTCGTCGTGGTGCTCTGGAACTGGAAAAAGACGTTGCAGTTAACCTGGGCGTAGGTGCTCCTGAATACGTTGCTTCCGTAGCTAACGAAGAAGGTATCGGCGACTTCATGACTCTGACAGTAGAAGGCGGCGCTGTTGGTGGTGTACCCGCTGGCGGTATCCGTTTCGGTTCTGCTTACAACGCAGACGCACTGCTGGATCAGGGCTATCAGTTCGACTTCTACGATGGCGGCGGTCTGGATCTGTGCTACCTGGGTCTGGCTGAATGTGACCCTAAAGGCTGCATCAACGTTTCCAGATTCGGTCCTCGTATCGCTGGTTGCGGTGGTTTCATCAACATCACACAGTGCACACCTAAAGTATTCTTCTGCGGTACATTCACAGCAGGTGGCCTGAAAGTGAAAGTAGAAGACGGCAAAGTAATCATCGTTCAGGAAGGTAAACAGAAAAAATTCGTTAAATCTGTAGAACAGATCACATTCAACGGCGACATCGCTAACGAACGTGGTCAGAAAGTAATGTACATCACAGAAAGATGTGTATTCGTTCTGAAAGAAGACGGTCTGCACCTGACAGAAATCGCTCCTGGTATCGATCTGCAGACACAGATCCTGGATCAGATGGAATTCGAACCTATCATTGATAGAAACGAAAACGGCGAAATCGACGAAGTTATCACTTCACACTCCTGTCTGTTCCGTGTTGAAAACAAAGAAGATAAAGGGTTTGGCTTTGTTACCGAAGCCCCTGTGCCAGCAGTGGAAGAATTCAATACCACAGAATATGGCGAAGAATTTTTTGCAGAGCTGACAAGTGGAAATGAATTTGAAGAAATATGGAACACGGGTATATACAATGGTGATTTGGTATTCCGATAGGATGGAACAGGAAAATGAATTGGTATGAAGAAAGACTAAGGCAAGAATTATACAAAATAAATGCTATGATGTCAACACCAAATGGTTATAAGGGTGGGGGGAAAGTGGATAATTATTATCCTAAGCTAAAAGACTTAAG
>CALASU010000296.1 GCA_937888765.1 uncultured Clostridia bacterium
CAAACTCTCACCAAGGGGGTCACCCCCTTGGATCCCGATACCGCAGAAAACTGTACAGTTTTCTGCAAACGGGGGTCTGGGGTATCATACCCCAGCGGGGAAGTGGGGCAGAGCCCCACGGTCTTTTAAATTATTTACCCATTACCTGAGCCTGTACGCTTGTCAGAGCAACTACAGCAACGATGTCGTTTGCGGAGCAGCCTCTGGACAGGTCGTTAACGGGTTTTGCGATACCCTGCAGAACGGGACCGAATGCTTCCGCACCGCCGAAACGCTGTACCAGTTTGTAACCGATGTTACCAGCGTCGATGTCGGGGAATACCAGTACGTTTGCTTTACCTGCAACGTCGGAGTTGGGAGCTTTCAGTTCGCCAACTTCTTTTACGATAGCAGCGTCCAGCTGGATTTCGCCGTCCAGTTTTACTTCAGGGAATTTTTCTTTTGCAATTTTCACAGCTTCCACAACTTTTGTTACGTCAGCATGTTTTGCAGAACCCATTGTGGAGTGGCTCAGCATAGCTACTCTTGCTTCTTTGCCTACGAATGCTTTGTAGGAAGCTGCGGAGTCGCCTGCGATGCAAGCCAGTTCAGCGGATGTAGGGTTCTGGTTCAGCGCACAGTCAGCGAACAGCAGGATACCGTCATCGCCATACTGAGGTGTATTTGTCACCATGATGAAGAAAGAGGATACCAGTTCTGTGCCGGGTGCTGTTTTCAGGATCTGCAGTGCAGGACGCAGTACATCGCCTGTAGAGTGGATAGCACCGGAAACCATACCGTCTGCAACGCCCATTTTAACCAGCATAACGCCAACAAACAGAGCATCATCCAGCAGGATTTTTCTTGCTTCTTCTACAGTCATGCCTTTGCTTTTTCTTGCTTCAGCCAGACCTGCTGCCATTTCGTCCATTCTTTCGTAGTTTTCGGGATCTACGAAGATTGCTTTGGACACGTCAAAAGAACCTGCAGCTTCCATGATTTTTTCTTTGTTACCAACCAGCATGATATCTGCGATTTCATCTCTCAGACATTCTGCTGCAGCTTCCAGATTTCTTTTTTCGTAGGATTCGGGCAGAACGATCACTTTTTTGTCTGCCTTTGCTTTTGCTTTCATTGTGCTTAAAAAGTCCACAGGTAAAACCTCCCATTTTATAAAATATTAAGTTACGTTACCATTACTTTTTATATATATCCGCTGTCCTTCTCGGGGAGAAAAACAGACTTGTATATCTATTTTATTATAAACAAAACACGCTCTGCATACAAGAGGGTGCCGCAAAAAACACAAAAATTTTTTAAAAAAATACCATTTTATATTTTTTACTTTCCTGCATTTTTCCTTGCTGTGCAATCCATATTCCATCCGGCAGAAACCTTCTTGCCGTCAGTCCTCCAGCGGAAACTCCATAAAAAATGTAGTCCCCATGTATTCACGGCTTTCAATGCGGATACTGCCGCCCAACGAAGCCACCGCTGCATTTACCACATCCAGCCCGACACCTCTGCCGGAAAACATGGTTGCCCTGCTCTTTGTTGTAAAGCCAGGTTTGAGCAGAAAGGCATATACTTCACTGTCCTCATACTCAGCTTCTTCTTTTTTCAGCAGACCTTTTTCCTTTGCCTTTTCCAGAATCTGACTGCGGCTTAAGCCCCTGCCGTCATCACGGAATATAACAAACACACGCTGTCCCGCTTTCTGGATTTCCACAGAAATCTCCCCGACAGGCGTTTTTCCCATCTGCTCTCTGTCTGCCACATCCTCCAGCCCATGATCCATGCTGTTTTTCATCATCTGCAGCACCGCCATGGAAATCTTATCATAAATATCTCTGGGAACTTCCGTATCCCCGCCCGATACCTTGACCATAAATTCTTTCTGCAGTTCTCTGCCCATTACCGTAGCCAATCGCTGCATCTGCGGAATCAGTGCCTCAAAGTCTGTATAGGGAATTTTCTGTTTCCCCTTTCTGGTATAGGCAATCTGATAGCTTGGCCCTTCGGGTTCATTTTCGCTGTCAACGTGCGCCAGAAAGTTCTTGATACGACGCACCACCGCCCAGCCGAAATCCGTCACCTCATCATCCGTTTCCATGCGGCGAAGCTCCCGCTTCTAGTATCCCGAAACCATTCTGAGCAGCTGCAGAATGGTCTGCAGATCCTTCTGCTCGGGCTGCAGTTCTTCCCGCAGATAGGAAAACAGATCCTCCGCACTGTGTGCCGTTTCGGAAATCGCAGGATAGCCCATCATGGACGCAGAGCCCTTGATGCGGTGCATCGTACGAAACAGGCTGTCCACTTCCTCCTGCGTCACTGTAATTTCTTCCAGAAGTGCCTTTGCTTCTATAAAGGCATCTATTCTGTCTATATTCTTCCAGGTTTCCTCCAGAAAAATCTCCTGCAGAAAATCCGGATTTTCCGCAAAATTCTCCACTTCATCATCCTCTTACATTCATCTTATGTTTTCTTTGCGTTTCAAGCTGTTTTGCATGGAGTAAAAAGCGATTTGCCCCTCTTTCCCCATATTATCACAAGTATATCCCTAATCGAGGAAATTTTCCAGATGAATTTTTCATAAATTCTACAAAAAATATGGTATACTTATGGTCAATACAACGATGTCTTTTGTTTATAGAATTTTGTTCATTCAGTAAAAAACAATTTATTACAGAAAGGATCTCACTATGAAAACCCTTGGTATTGTTACAGAATATAATCCCTTTCATAAGGGACACGCATACATGATTGCCGAAGCAAAGAAAAAAGCAAACGCCGACCGCGTGGTCGTTGTGATGAGCGGCAGCTTTGTACAGCGGGGCGAACCCGCTATTTTCGACAAATGGACCCGCACAGAGGCCGCTTTGCGCAATGGCGTAGATCTGGTTCTGGAGCTGCCCGTTCTGTTTGCCACTTCCAATGCCGAAACCTTTGCCCGTGCGGCTGTACGCATCCTGCAGGAAAGCGGTATTGTGGATATTCTCTGCTTTGGCTCTGAAAGCGGCGATCTGGCTACTCTGCAGGAAGCCGCCAAGCTGATGACAAACGAAACAGAGGAATTTCAGCGTCTGCTGAAGCAAAAGCTGGATGAAGGGCTTTCCTATCCCACAGCCCGTGCACAGACACTGGAAACCGTATCCAGAATCAGCAGCGAAATCCTGTCCCGCCCCAATCATATTCTGGGGTTGGAGTACTTAAAGGCTCTGGATATGTATAACTGTACCATGCAGCCCATGACCATCAAACGGGAAGGCGATTATAACAGCACAGATCTTTCCGAAGGGTTTGCTTCTGCCGCCGCTATACGTAAAGCCCTTGTGGAAGACCGTATGGAAGATGTACTTTCTCAGCTTCCCGAAACAACACATACCGTATATCAGGAAGCCCTTTCCTGCGGCAAAGCCCCGATCCTCTTGGAAAATCTGACAGATGCACTCAATTATAAACTGCGTATGACCTCTCCTTCAGAAATCAAAGAAATTGCAGAAGTCACAGAAGGCTTAGAAAACCGCATCTACAGTGCCCTCAGCTCCTGCTATTATATGGATGATCTGATTACCTATATCAAAACCAAACGCTACACCCGCACAAAAATTCAGAGAATCCTGCTTCATATCTTACTGGATATCAGCGAAGCAGAAGTCACTTATTTCAAAAACCGTGTGTTTATGCCTTATATCCGTGTACTGGGCTTTAAAAAGGATTCTTCCGATATTCTGGCAGACCTGACAGAGCGTGCAAAATGCCCCGTTCTGACAAACCTCAAAAAAGCCCCCGAAATCTTAAACGAGGATGGTCTGGCTCTGCTTGCACTGGAGCGCATCGCAACCGATCTGCATACCATGGCATACCCTAACCCAGGCTATCGTATGCCAAATCAGGATTTTACTCATCCTCTTGTCATTCTGTAAATCACTCTCTGCATATATTGATTCGAGGGGGTTACCCCCTTGGTAGGAGTTTGGGGGCAACGCCCCCAAATAAAAAAAGGAGTGATTCTGATGAAAAAATTGTCCCCTTTGCTTTGTGGTTCTACACTGTTTCTGCTTTTCGCTCTCCTGCGCTATCCAGAAGCCATGCTTACCGCTTCTGCCGATGCTGTAACGCTCTGGCTGACACGGCTCTTTCCTTCGCTCTTTCCATTTCTGGCGGCCTGCGGTATTCTTCTGCGCATTGGAGCAGCAGAACACATGGGGACATTTTTCCGTCCGCTCATGCGCCCCCTGTTCGGTCTGAACGGTATCGCCGCATTTCCTTTTTTCCTCGGACTGCTCTCGGGGTATCCCATGGGGGCAAAAATAACGGCTTCCTTATACGAAAAAAAGCTGCTCTCCATAAACGAAGCACAGCATATCCTCGCCTTCTGCAATAACCCTGGACCTTTGTTTCTGATTGGCACAATTGGGGTTTCTTTTTTCGGTATGCCCTTTCTCGGATATGTGCTTTTACTCTGTTCCGCTCTGGGGGCAGTCTGTACAGGCCTCCTCTGGCGATTTCGTAAAAAATCCTTCGCTTTTTCCACATCTTCCCCTGCTCTGCCCACAGCAGCAGAATCCCCGCTTTCTGCTTTGTCCAATGCTGTCACAGATGCAGTCAATACGATTTTGCAGATTGGCGGCTTTCTGATTTTTTTTGCCGCTCTGACGGAAGCACTGGAACAGACGGGCATTTTTATTCTGCTGTCCCGCCTGCTCTTTTTTCTGCCGCTTACAAAAGAAGCCCTGCAAGGTATCTGCGGCGGTCTTCTGGAAATGACAAACGGGGCGTATCTTCTTAGCCTGTGCAAAGATCCGCTTCCCCTGCGGCTGATTGCCGTCATGTTTCTGGTATCCTTCAGCGGCTGTTCTATACTTGGACAGACATTCGGGATTCTTTCCAATGTTCCCATTTCCAAAAAAGACTACCTCAAAGGGAAATGCTGTCACGCCCTTTTCAGCAGTCTGTTTTTTGCGGTACTGTATCCTTTCTGGGAACAGAACAATAAAAAAGCAGTCCCCGTATTTTCTTTCTTTACGGAAACTGCTTTCACAGTGTCTTTTTTATGGCTTTTGCCAAGCCTGTTTTTCTGTATCTCTGTTTTTTATGCTTTCTGCCGAAAAAACTGATCTTATTTGCCCATACGCAGTTCCTGAATATTTTCTGCCAGTACATTCAGTGTCTGTACAAAATAATCATCTGTCTTGATGCTTTCTTCGTATACAACAGCTTTCAGTTCTTTCAGCTTGCCTTCTGCATCTGCCAGAATACCTTCTGCATAGTCCATTGCGCCCATACGCATTTCTTTAGATGCTTTCTTTGCAGATTCCATGATCGCAGTCGCCTGTTCATATGCTTTCTTAGTCACTTCATGGTCATCTACCATACGAACCACTCGATCTTCTGCATTCTTGATCAGCTCGTCTGCTTCTCTCTGTGCATCTACCAGAATCTTATTTCTGTCGTCAATCAGATACTGTGCCTGCTTCAGTGCATTCGGCAGTTTCATACGAATATCGTTAACAATATCCAGTAACAGCTGTTTTTCCACAGAAATCTTATTGCTGAAAGGTACTGCTTTGCTGTTATCAATTTCTTGTTCCAGTTCATCCAATAACCGTGTGATTGTATCCATACTAAGCTCCTCACTTTCTGTATTTTTCTATAATAAATGGTTTGATTTCTGCGGGTACCATAAAATCAATGTTTCCGCCAAAAATCGCAACTTCCTTCACATTTGTAGAGCTGATACACATATGCTCCTCATCCGATGCCAGAAATACGGTTTCCAGACCTTTGCCCAATCTGCGGTTGAGTGCATACATCTGATATTCTGCTGTAAAGTCCAATGTGTTACGCAATCCGCGAACCAGAATTGTCGCATCAATCTGTTTGGCAAAGTCTGCCAGAAGACCGCCGCCAAAGGAAGCAACCTCCACATTTTCCAGATGTCCTGTAACCAGCTGCAGATGCTCTTTTCTTTCTTCTACTGTAAACAGTGTTTTTTTATTTGGATTTTCCAGTACTGCCACTACCAGACAGTCAAATAACTTTGCAGCTCTTTCAATAATATCCATATGACCCAATGTGATGGGATCAAAGCTGCCTGCATAAATTGCTTTTCTCATCATTCTTCATCCTCCGGGCACAAGAAAGTTAAAATCGTTGTCTTGTACGCTTTTTCACGCAGGATTTTCATACCTGCAGGCGGTGTCAGCGGAATCTGTGACGAACTTTCTGTGATGATATATCCGTTTTCCGTCAGAAGTTCTTTCTGTAAAATCGCATTCAGCACTGCTTCATATAAATCCGCTTCATACGGAGGGTCTGCAAAAATAATATCAAACTTTTTGCCCTCTGCCGCCAGTTTATCCAGTGCCGCCACTGCATCCATCTGCAGTAATCTTGCACGATCCTGCAATTTTGTGTGCATCAGATTTCTTTTGATGACCTCTGTACAGTTTGCCGCCTGTTCCACAAAAACAGCTTCTTCTGCGCCTCTGCTGAGTGCTTCGATGCCGATTGCACCGCTTCCGGCGAATATATCCAGAAATCTGCATTCCGGCAGATCAAACGCTATGATATTAAACAGGGTTTCCTTGATACGATCGGTAGTGGGTCTGGTATTCAGCCCTTCGATCGTTTCCAGAGTGTGCCCTTTTGCTGCTCCTGCAATGACACGCATATTCCTGCACCACCTTTATTTTTTGTACTGCTTGTACTTATACCGTTAAGAGTATAACAAAAAAAATTTAAAAAGACAATAAGAAACTGCCCTGAAAGGGATTTTTCAACATAAAGAAGGAATTTTTTTACATTTCCAGTGTTTTTCCGAGCAGATACGCTCTGATTCGTTCTTTTAAGGGCTGATGCTCCTCTTTCTCCAGTTCCCGATCCTGCCGCAAAAGCGTTTCTGCCGCTTCCTGCGCCTCTTTCAGAATCGCCATATCCTTATAAAAATCGGCAATTTTCAGCTCCGGCAGACCATGCTGACGGATACCGAAAAATTCGCCCGGTCCTCTCAGCTTCAGATCCTTTTCCGAAATCAGAAAACCATCTTCTGATTCCGTCATAATCTTCATGCGTTCCTTCGCTACCTTTGTTCTGGTATCACTGACCAGTATACAGTAGGATTTTTCACTGCCTCGACCGACACGCCCTCTGAGCTGATGCAGTTGTGCCAGCCCGAACCGCTCCGCATTTTCAATCAGCATAATCGTTGCATTCGGTACGTTGATACCAACTTCAATCACAGTTGTGGATACCAGCACATCAATCTCCCGTCTGGCAAACGCATCCATAATTGCCTGTTTTTCTTTTGCTTTCAGCTTTCCATGCACACAGGCAACTCTGCAATGCGGCAGTTCTTCTTTCAATTCCTCTGTATACTGCAAAACAGACTGTACTTCCAGTTTTTCATTTTCTTCGATCATCGGACAGATTACATATGCCTGCCGCCCCTGCGCAACATGCTTTTCTATAAAAATATAAATGCGCTGATGATAGCGGCTGTCTACTGCGGAGGTATCAATTTTCTGTCTGCCCGGCGGCAGTTCATCAATAATTGAAATATCCAGATCTCCGTACAAGATCAACGCCAGTGTGCGGGGAATCGGTGTTGCCGTCATAACCAGAGTATGTACAGAATCGCCCTTTTCCGCCAGATTGCTTCTCTGCTGTACCCCAAAGCGATGCTGTTCGTCGGTAATAGCAAGTCCCAGACGATGGAACGTTACGCCCGCCTGTATCACTGCATGTGTCCCGATGACAATTTCCGCTTCTCCGCTTTCGATTTTTGCCAAGGCTTCTCTTTTCTGCTTTGCTGTCAGACTTCCCGTCAACAAAACGATATCCCTATCTGCAAAGATTTTACAGAAGCTTTCATAATGCTGTGCCGCAAGCACTTCCGTCGGTGCCATCATCGCCGCCTGATAGCCATTCTGCACCGCCCAGTATGCCGCAACCATTGCCACAGCTGTTTTACCACTGCCAACATCCCCCTGTATCAGACGATTCATCAGTTTGCCGGAAGTCATATCTTTTTCAATTTCCTGTAAAACACGCTTCTGCCCGTTCGTCAGTGCAAATGGCAAAAAACGCTGTGCTTCCTGCAGGGCTTCTCTCTTTTCAAAAACGATCCCCGTTCCCCGTTCTTCCAATGTATGCTTCAAACGATATAATGCCGTCTGCAGTAAAAACAATTCTTCAAACACCAGCCGCCGTCTGGCATCATAAAAGCCCTGCTCTGTTTTCGGAAAATGGATATTTTCTATGGCAAAATTCCGTTCCGCCAGATGATACTGCTTCCGAATCCAAAGCGGAATCTCCTCCTGCATACTGCCGCTCATCTGAGAAAGGGCTTCCTGCATCAGATTTCGCAGTAATTTCTGCGAAAGCCCATCCACCGCAGGATATACAGGAATGATCCTGCCTCCTGCAAAGTTTTCTCCGATGGCTTCATATTCCGGGGATAGGATTTCTTTTTTTCCATATTTTTTCTGATATTTTCCCGTAAATAAATACCATTCTCCGATTTTCAGCGCATTCTTCATATAGGGCTGATTATACCACACAACACCCACAGAGCCAGTTTCATCATACACCTTCATGCGGGTAAAAATCAGACGACCATGGCGGCTGTTCTGCCCTTCTTCCTTGATCTGTGCCAGAAAGGTTGCCGTTTCATCCAGCGGCAGATCTGCTATTTTAATGATCTCACTGCGGTCTTTGTATTCTCTCGGGTAATGCGTCAGTAAATCCTCTATCGTAAAAATATCCAGCTTCTGCAGCTTTTTCTGTCGCTGCTCACCAATACCCTTCAGCTCCTGCACAGGCGTATTCCATTCCATCGCTTTTCCCCCTTTCCAAAAAACTTTCGGGACAACCTCCCTTGAATCAAAAAAACAGACATTGGTCGCCCAATGCCTGTTTGTTGTTTCTCTTATTCCACAGAAATGATGTAGTAATACAAAGGCTGACCGCCGCTCTGTACTTCTACTTCACAATCGGGATATTCTTCTTCGATGAATGCGGCAAGTTCTTCTGCATCTTCCTGTGTTGCATCAGAACCGTAATAAATACCGATCACTTCGCTGTCTTCCTTGATAGAAGCACGAACCAGTTCTTTTGTACCTTCCATTACATCTTCCGCAACCACTTCGATCTGGTCATTCAGCATACCCAGAATATTGCCTTCCTTGATTTCCTTATCACCAATAGAAGTATCTCTGACTGCATAAGTCACTGTTGCAGTGTCTACCAGTTCGATGGCGTCCCTCATCGCTGCATCCATAGCCTCAGGATTGCCACCTTCTTCAAAGCAGATCATTGCACAGATACCTTCAGGTACAGAACGGGAGGGGTATCCAGGCGGGACTCCATGGGCGTATCGTTGTAATAAACGGCGTAGGGCTGTTCTGCCAGCAGGTCTTCGTGGGACTTCCCCGTTAAAGAAGAAACGGGAAAGGGATCTTCGAAGTTCCCTGTGGGAGTGGCCTCGGAAGCGCTTACCGTACTGCTTTCCGTAGAAACCTCCGGAATGCGGCTTTGGCAAGAGGTCAGAACGAGAAGGACAGCGACGAGGACAAGGGTCATTTTTTTCATAAGAACCTCCAAAATGGTTTATTGTTGTCTACCGAATATAGTTTACAACAGCAAACCCGTTTTGTCAATAGTTAAAAGAAAATTTTACAAGTTCATTACAACTTCCAAAGAAAAAACACCGTCGAGGTTGGATTCGACGGTGCTTTTTGGTTTAGAAAAATACGGATTTGATGGTGTCGGTATTGTCCGTGGAGTACTCCAGCTCCTCGGAGAGGATGCGGGCCAGGTCTGCGGTGGAGAATCCGGGATGGGTATTCATCATGGAGAAAAGGAGTTGGGTACAGAACAGGCAGAAGCCAAGGCTTGCTTTCAGTTCTTCGAAGTCCTCCGCCGGGGTGAGGTGGCGGAAGATCAGGTAAGCAAGAACCCGTTCCAAGGCTTGTTCATCCGTGGGAATAGCCATGGAGGAATAGCAGGAAAACAGCTCCTTGTGGGTATCGTCCAGGTATTCCAGATCTCCAAGCAGGGTACGCCATTCTTCGTCGTCAAGGATTATGGGGGTGACGTTATAAAGGCTTTGGATCTCCGCAAGGCGTTCTGCTAAAGGACTCTTTTCGGAGAGGAGCTTATAAAGACGCTCCCGGTGAGGGAGGGTATTGAGAGGGACTTGGGGTTGTTCTTCGCCGTCCTCGGAAAGGCATCTGAAGCTTGCGTAATCCTCGGAAGCAAGG
>CALASU010000297.1 GCA_937888765.1 uncultured Clostridia bacterium
AATCTTTTCTGGTACGTTTTCAAAGTGGACATCTGGCACTGGTGCAGCGGCATCCTTCTGAAACATATGATGATCCTGCTGAAAGAATCAAAAAATATGGCAGAGGTGCAGATCTTTCTCGTATTGTGGAAAAAAGAGCACTGTCTATTGCGGAAATGCTTGGAAGTCCGAAAGTATATGGCGTGATTGAACCTGAAATGGGTGGATTGCTGCAGGCGGAAATTGAAAGATTTGTGGACAGCACCATTCGGAGAGAGGCGGCGAAAAGAAAATGACACCGATGTTACTGCAAAAGACATTGAAAGATGAACTGGAACTGTTATTTCGGGACTTCTATTCTTCGGGAGATGCGGAGTTTGAAAGAAAGAAGGTTTCTATCTATGAGCAGAATTTGCCGTTAGATACGGAAACAGAAGATGAAAATGCAAGATGTCCGTATATCATTATTCGTCTGAGCGAAGGAGAAATGGAGCAGAGAGATGCTGCAGAGCTGGTAACGGTAATTCTGATTTTTTCTTCCAAGGATTCAAATTGGAATCAGCATGGATATAAAGATATTCTGAATATGATTCAGACGGTCAAAGAAAGATTTTTGAAAAATCCGCAGTTGGGAGAATTTTTTACAGCAGAACTCCCCATGAAATGGGTCATTCAGGAAAATGAAACCTATGATATTTATTTTGGTGGAATGGAGTTGAATTTTGCTTGCCCTGCAATTTGCAGAGAGAGCAGATTTGCATAAAGCGTATCGGGAGATGTGCTTTTTTGATGAAAGGAGGAAACTGTGTGAAGGAACAAGAAGCGAAGGTCTATTGTGGGCCGGATATTCCCGGTGTTGCAAGGCAGTTTTCTGTTTATACAGGTGGTTTGCCAGGAAGTTTACAGCAGATTGCAGATAAAATTCCTGCAGTCCGTGTGCTGATTGTGCCTGTAGAAAGACTGGCAGAAACAAGAAATGCTTTGCAGAAGCAGGAAAGTGCAGAACACAATATTTTCCTGAAAGCAAAAGAAGAACTTGGGAAAGGAGTGAAATAAAATGGTGTATGGTCATGGCATTTATGTGCGGGAGGAGACAACCAGCTTAATCACACCAATTGAGGGAACAGCAGGGCTGCAGGTAATTATCGGAACGGCACCGGTCAATCTGGCGGCAGACCCTTACCGTTGCACAAATAAGCCTATGCTGTGTTACAGCTTCAAAGAGGCATCTGAGAATGTGGGATATTCAGATGATTTTGCAAAATATACTCTGTGTCAGAGCGTTGATGCGTGTTTTAGAGTATTCAATGTTGCACCTATCATTCTGATCAATGTGCTTGACCCGGAAAAACATAAAAAAGAAATTCCTGAAAGCAGCTGTATTGTAGAGCGTGGTATGGCAAAACTGGCAGAAACAGGTGTGCTGTTGGATACGGTAACAGTAAAAACCGCAGATGGTACGGATTTGGAAGCGGATGTGGATTATATCCTTTCATTTGAAGACTCCGGCGAAGTGATTGTAACTCTGCTGGATGTGTATCTGGACGGAACGGAACTGAAAGTGTCTGCAACAGCGATTGATCCTGAAGCGGTTACATACGCTGATGTGATCGGTGGCACAGACATCAATACTGGCACAGAAACAGGTATGGAAGTCCTGATTGCAATGAGCGGAAGAAATATTCTGCTGTTCGCAGAACAGGAAGACGCCTTCTGCTGGGTATGACGCCCGGTCTGTTGCTGGCTCCTGGCTGGAGTCAGAATGCCAATGTAGCGGCAGTGTTGCAGGCGAAATGCGAAAAAATCAATGGTGTATTTTCCTGTGAATGTGTGCTGGATGTGGATTGCAGCGAAAGCGGCGCAACGAAATACACAGATGTAAAAACTGTGAAAGAAAAAAGCGGCATCAATAGCAGTCATACATATCCTGTCTGGCCCAAAGGGAAGGTTGGCGACAAAACCTATTATCTGTCTGCTTTGGCAGCGGCTTGCGCTGCTTATACAGACGCAAACAATGAGGATGTACCGAATTTATCTCCTTCCAACAAAATGCTGAAGATTACAGCAACCGTACTGGAAAATGGTACAGAGGTGGTTTTGGATCAGGAGCAGGCAAACACTGTGAATAGTTTTGGGGTAGCGACAGCATGGAACCAGAATGGATACCGCTTATGGGGCAACAATACAGCAGCATATCCTGCAACCACAGACCCGAAGGACAGATGGCTGCCCTGCCGCAGATTCTTCAGTTGGTGGGGGAACAGCTTCATTCTGACGTATTTCCAGAAAGTCGATGATCCTATGAATAACAGATTGATTCAGAGTATTGTAGACAGTGAAAATATCAGAGGGAACAGCTATGCTGCAAGAGGATTCTGTGCGGGTGCAAGGATCGCTTATCTTTCTGAAGAAAATCCTGCTACAGATATTCTGGATGGTGTGGTGCGGTTTCATATGTACCTGGCACCGCATACGCCTGCAGAAACCTTTGAAACCATTCTGGAATTTGATGTGAATACATTAACAGCAGCATTAACAGGAGGTGGTTCTTAATGCCGAAAAATATTCCTGATAAATTAACACTCTGCAATGTATACAAGGATGGAAACAGGCTTATCGGGCTTGCGGAAGAAGTGACGGTTCCTGATCTTGAACTGTCTACAGAAACA
>CALASU010000298.1 GCA_937888765.1 uncultured Clostridia bacterium
GAATTGACTATGGGTTGTGTTTATTCATATCCATTGTTCAGTTTTCAAGGATCAAGGCTGCTTTCTCAGCAGCGAAGTTTATTTTAGCAAATCTCTTTTCGATTGTCAAGCACTTTTTTCTGTGCTTTTGATCTTTGTTTTGCTTTGCCGCTTTCTCAGCAGCGAATGTTATCTTATCAGATAACCCCTCATTCGTCAAGTACTTTTTTCTGTACTTTTCGACTGTTTTCGTCAGCCACTTTCGCAGCAACGAATGATATCTTATCAGATTTCATTTCATTCGTCAAGTACTTTTTTCTGTACCCTTCGACATTTTTCGTTTGCTGTTTTCGCAGCAACGAGTGATATCTTATCATATCATTTCCAGCTCGTCAAGTACTATTTTTCGTACTTTCAGAAGCTATTTTGTTTGCTGCCTTTCGTGACAACGAATGATATAATATCAGATCCATCTCCATTTGTCAACACTAAATTTCATTTTTTACTTTTTTTAATTTCTTCTATAAAACAATACAGAAAAAGCGTTATCCCAAAAAGGGATAACGCCCAAAAATTCTGTTTATTTCTTAATATCTCCTGCATCAAAAGGGTCACCGCATTCGGGACAGAATTTAGGAGGATTTGTGGGATCTGCAGGTTCCCAGCCGCATTTATCACACTGATACTGCGGAACACCTGCAGGCTTAGGACTGCCGCATTCAGGGCAGAATTTACCTTTATTCACAGAACCGCAGGAGCAGGTCCAACCATCTGCAGGCTTAGGTGTACCACATTCCACACAGAATTTCCCTTTATTCACTGCACCACAGGAACAGGTCCAGCCGTCTGCCGCAGGCACTGCGGATGTCACAGGTGCCGCCTGCTGCTGCATCTGCTGTGCCTGCTGCATCTGTCCCATCTGGAACAGATTCTGCGCATTTACACCGCCTGCATTTCCTGCCATATTCATGCCCATAAATGCCATTGCCGCACCTGCACCCTCGTTTGCCGCTGCCGCCTGCATTGCTGCCGCCTGTGCACCAACCAGATGTGCCGCTGCTCTTGTAGGGTCCATAAATGCCGCATTTCTCTGCAGTTCCTTGAGCATTGCTTCATCTTCATCATTTGCTTTTACAGAAGAAACCCCGATCTGTACAATTTCAATGCCTCTATGTTCCTTCCACTGCGCGGAAAGGATTTCTTTCAATGCCGCAGCCAGTTCTGTTGTATGACCGGGCAGAGCAGAATAACGAACGCCCATTGCGCTGATTCTTGCAAATGCAGGCTGCAGCGCTGTCAGCAGTTCGCTTTTCAGCTGGCTGTCCAGTGCACTGCGGGTATATTCTTCTTCAATATTACCGCATACATTTGTATAGAACAGCAGAGGGTTTGTCATACGGTAGCTGTATTCCCCGAAGCAGCGCAGAGAAATATCAATATCAATCCCTGCTCTCTGATCTACCACACGGAAAGGAATAGGAGAAGCTGTCCCGTATTTATTGCCGATCAGTTCTTTTGTATTAAAATAGTAAACTCTCTGATCTTTGGGCGCTTCCCCGCCAAAAGTAAACCGTTTACCAATGGTATCAAACACCTGAGAAATACCTTCCCCCAGACTGCCCGCAAAAATAGAAGGCTCTGTGGAAGCATCATATGTAAATTCACCGGGTTCTGCACAGACCTCAACAATTTTCCCCTGTTCCACGATCATCATACACTGTCCGTCTGCAACTGCAATCACAGAGCCGGAAGTAATGATATTTTCAAAGCCTTTTTTATTACTGGAACGACCGGAAGCTCTTTTTTTGCCTTTTACCGCCAGTACATCGGCAGGCATTGCATCACAATAGAAAAACTCTTTCCACTGATCCGCCAATGTGCCGCCCGCTGCACCCAAAGCCGCTTTAATCAATCCCATAAAACTCGCCCCTTTCTATTTAAAAAAACAAGGTTTTATTCTTTATTATTTTCTGTGATTCTATTTTACCATATTTATCAGAAATAAAAAACTAGAATTATACAAAAAACTCTCCTGTTATACTTATTTTACAGCATACAGGAGAGTTTACTTTTAAATTATTTTACTTCATAACCGATCATCAGACCGCTCTTCTCTGCATAGTAGCTGCAAAGACCACCTGTCTGGATAGATTCAAATTCGATATCGCCGTATTTTGCGGAAATGATTTCTTTCATCATTTCCACACCCGCAGGATTGCCGCAGTGTCCGATTACCACTTTGCCGCCACAGTAGCCTTCGCTTTCCATTTCTTCCAGCGCAATTGCCGCACCTTTTTTCTTATTGCGTGCCTTGCCAAAGGATTCGATTGTACCGACTTCTGTTGCTCTGCCGATCATATGTAGATTCAGAAGACCTGCCGCCATGCCTGCAATTTTGGAAACGCGACCGTTTTTCACAAGGTTTTCAATGCTGTACAGCATGAATACAATTCTTGTATGGTTCACTGCATAATCATCCATGATTCTGCATACTTCTTCAAAGGGCGTGCCCTGTGCCACTAGCTCATACATCTTTCTTGCGTGCAGAACCATTTCGCCGCCTGCAGAAAGAGAGTCCAGAATATAGATTTTTTTGCTGGGATCTTCTTCCAGTACCATCTGTTTGCCAACCATTGCACTGTTATAGCTACCTGAAAGATTACTTGTAATTGTGATAACATAGCTTTCATCCGCTTCACGGAAATGCGCCGCCCAATCTTCGGGCCCCGGACAGGCAGAGCTTGTCTTGCCGGGATATGCATACACTTCATCCATCATCTGCAGAGGATCTAAGGTTTCATCATCTACAAATTCTTTATCCCCTACCAGAATTTTCAAAGGGATTCTATGATAAGAAATACTTTCTGCAATATTTTCAATCTCTTTCAGATCACAAGCGGAATCAACGAGAATCTTTTTCATATATCCATCCTCCAAAGAATCTTTTTATACGTATAATATAGTTTTGATTACTACATATTATTGTATCATCGTTGAAGATGTGTTACAATTTACAAAACACACGCTTTTGTAACATAAAACGCACTTTTTGCAGTCTAAAACAGGAGGTATTCCATGCAAATGAAAAAAAGAGTTTCTCTGCCCGATACGGCAGGGGTTTATCTTGCTCACGCCTTAATGGATCTGATGGAAAAAAAACCTCTGGAGGAAATTTCGATTACGGAACTTACAAAAAAAGCAGGCGTTTCCCGCATGAGCTATTATCGCAGCTTTACATCTAAACAGCATATTTTAGAAGAATATCTGCAGACGAT
>CALASU010000299.1 GCA_937888765.1 uncultured Clostridia bacterium
GAGCATCAATAGGATGGTAAGCGGGTTCAGCGTGATGTGCTTGAGATAGCCAAACAGATTTCCCTTGGGAATGGGATGAGGGAAAATGACGTTGTTGCCTTTTTCAAAGCGTCGTCTGCGGGCTTCCTCGGCGGTGAGACCGGTGTACAGATCGCTACCCAGGGCTTCTGCCGCTTCTTCCAGATCGGCAGGCATCAGCACGATATCCGCCCCCGCCTGTACTGCCAGCACCGCACTTTCGCCGCTGCCGTATTCCTCAACGATTGCACCCATGTTCATCGCATCTGTAACAATCAGCCCATCATAGCCCAATTCCTCCCTGAGTATGCCAAGCATTTCTTTGGAAAGTGTTGCAGGACAGCTGTCTGTTGTGGCATTTGGTGTTTTGATATGCCCCGCCATGATGAAATCCACCTCTGCTGCAATTGCTTCTTTGAATGGTACAAACTCTACTTTCCGCAGTCGTTCCAGTGTATGCTCCACATAGGTTTCTCCCTTATGGCTGTCCATTGCCGTGTCCCCATGCCCGGGGAAGTGCTTTGCACAGGCACTGACGCCAGTCTGCTCCATCGCTGTGATAAACTGCCCGACCTTCTGTGCCGCTGTATTCGGATCAGAAGAAAATGCTCTTGTCCCAATCACGGGATTTTCAGGGTTTGTGTTTACATCTGCCACAGGGGCAAAATCCACATTGATCCCCAGTTCAGACAGTTCCCTGCCAATGGTATCCCCTGCCGCTGCCGCATCTGTAATTTCTGCCGCCGCAGGAATGGTTTCATGCGGAATATTGCTTTTCTTCAAACGAGACACCAGACCGCCTTCTTCATCAATCCCAATGAAAACAGGCACATCCGCCGCTTTCTGCAGATCTGCTGTCAGAGCCCTCGTCTGCTCTGCTGTATCCAGATTTTCCGCAAATAAAATGACCCCTCCAATATGATATGCGTCAATGGCTTTTTTTGCTTCTTTGGACAGTTCTGTCATGCCTGTCCCGTCTGCATTCTGTCGAAAATCGACCATCAACAGCTGTCCGACCTTTTCTTCCGCAGAAAATCCATCTATCATTTTCTGTATGACTTCCGCTTTGCTTTCAGGCTGTGTACCCCCACAACCTGCCAACCCGAACGAAAGTCCTATCCCGCAAAGTATCGCCCATTTTTTCAACATATACTCTCCCCGCCTTTATTTTTATTTTTATTTTTATTTTTATTTTTATTTTCGTTTTTTATCATATCACAAAACAGCTATAGAAAAAATGACCCATCTCTTTTATTTTTGTCCTTTTTTCTATATAATAGAATCGTGAAAATTCGCAATATAAGGAGAATACAGAATGAAATTACAGAAATTACTGAGCTATGTGCGCCGTGCCGTAGACGATTACCATATGATTGAAGAAGGCGATAAGATTGCTGTTGGGGTTTCCGGCGGGAAAGACAGCATCTGTCTGCTGCTTGCACTGAAGCACCTGCAGAGATTTTATCCCAAAAAGTTTGAACTGGAAGCCATCACGGTTTCTCTGGGACTTCCCGGTGCCAAATACGATGATATTCAGGCTCTGTGTGATGAACTGGGTGTCAATTATACCGTAGTCCATACAGACATCGGGCAGATTATTTTTGAAGAACGTAAGGAAAAAAATCCCTGTTCCCTTTGCGCCAAAATGCGTAAGGGTGCTCTGAACGACATGGCAGAAAAACTGGGCTGCAATAAAATCGCTCTGGGACATAATAAAGATGATGTGGTTGAAACCTTCTTCATGTCCTTGTTTTACGAAGGCAGACTGAACTGCTTTGCTCCTGTCAGCTATCTGGACAGAAAGAAGCTTTATTCCATCCGCCCACTGATGTATGTGCCCGAATGGGAATGCCGCAGCTTTGTCAATAAAAGCGGTATCGAAATCGTAAAAAATCCCTGCCTTGCCGACGGCAACACCAAACGACAGGAAACAAAAGAGCTTCTTGTGGAACTCTCTCAAAAATACGATAACCTGCAGGAAAAAGTATTCGGTGCCATCAAGCGTTCTTCCCTGAAAGGCTGGAACGATACAAACGAGGGGGAATAAACCATGTCCACTTACCACGAGGAACTGAAACAGAAGGAAATTCTGCGGCTCAGGGAAATTCAGAAGGATCTGCCCGTATTTACACAATCCTTTTTCCGCAGTATCGCCCAGACTACTTCTACTAAAACCCGCCTTGCCTATGCCTACGATCTGCGTGTATTCTTCCGCTATCTTTATGAAGAACACAGCAAACTTGGCGGCATCGAAGCAAGCGATCTGACCGCAGAGCATCTGAACGAGGTTTCTTCCGAAGATATCGACTCTTTTCTGGAATACCTTTCTTACTATATCCGCACCGATGAAGAAAACCCCGAACTGGGCAAGGAACTGCAGAACGAGGAAAAAGGAAAATCCAGAAAACTGGCGGCAGTCCGCATGCTGTTCAAATATTTTTATAAGGTAAAAGCCATCTCTTCCAATCCCGCTACCTTGGTGGATACCCCGAAAATTCATGAAAAAGCCATTGTTCGACTGGATGTAAACGAAATGGCAGATTTTCTGGATGCCGTGGAAACAGGTGAAAAACTGAGCGACAGAGCCAAACGCTTTCATGAGAAAACAAAAAAACGCGATCTGGCAATGATGACACTGATGCTCGGCACAGGTATCCGTATTTCCGAATGTGTCGGCGTGGATATCAGAGATCTGGATTTTGATAACAATGCCGTAAAAGTGACCCGTAAAGGCGGCAATGAAGTATTCTTATACTATAGTGATGAAGTAAAAGAAGCACTGGAAAGTTATCTGGAAGAACGTACCCATGTAGTTACCAAGGAAGCAAATGAACCTGCCCTGTTTCTTTCCGGACAAGGCAAACGCATCACTGTCCGCTCCGTACAGAATATGGTCAAAAAATATGCCGAAGGCGTAACGCTCAAACATATCACCCCCCATAAGCTGAGAAGTACCTTCGGTACAAATCTCTATCATGAAACAGGGGATATTTACCTTGTTGCAGACGTACTTGGACACGCTGACGTAAATACTACCCGTAAACACTATGCGGAAATCGAAGACGGTCAGCGGCGCAGAGCAGCAACACATATTAAATTAAGAAAGGAATAAGCATCATGGAAACCAAAAACTGTCTTGCAAAAGTAACCTCCGTTTTTTCCAGTCATCAGGCAGAACCGATCTGGAAACTGCGTTATTTTGCAATCCTTGCCATGCTGACAGAAATTAACGGAGAACTGCATTTTATTCTGAATAAAAGAGCCAGCGGCGTAAATCAGCCCGGCGATATCTGTTTCCCCGGCGGGCATCAGGAAAAAGGCGAATCCCTGAAAGAAACCGCCCTCAGAGAAACAGAAGAAGAAATCGGTATCTTGAAAGAGGATATTCAGATCATCGGCAAGAGCGATTTTATGCTGACGGTTTACCGCGGCATGATTCAGCCTTTTATCGGCTATGTGCCTTACGATGTTTACAAAAACGCTCGCCCTAATCCCATGGAGGTTGAGGAAATCTTTACTGTTCCTCTGAAATTCTTTATGGAAACAGAGCCCGAAAAGCATGATACCATCTGGAAAGTGATCGAATCCGAAACTTTCCCCTATCACCGCATCGAAGGCGGCAAAAATTACCCCTTCAGCAAGGGTAAGACCACACAGCTTTTCTATGAATATGACGGACACACCATCTGGGGCTTTACCGCTCAGGTTATCCGTAACATCATTGATATTTTGAATACAGCTTCCTGAGGGCTTTGCCCTCAGACTCCCAGCAGGGAAATAATTTCCCTGCACCCTTATACGCAAAAGCATTCGCTTTTGCCAAAAAAATATTTTCGGTAAATTTACTAAAATCAAAAAATCTTAATTTTGAAAAAGTGGGCTGTAAGTATTTTACAGTCCACTTTTTTTAAAATCACTTAAATTTTTTCAATTACTACGGAAGGCACTCTGTTCTGCAGTTCTACGCTGAAGTTTACTTTGCCTGCCAGATTGGATTTCATTTTGCCTACATTTACGTCGTCGATCAGAATTTTATATTCTGTTTCGGGTTCCAGTTCCATTGTGATCTGTACATCTTCTTTGCCTTCTACTGTGAAAGAAGCACCTTTTTCTGTCATTGCGAAGTTATGTACTGTCGCACCGGGTACTGTTTCCAGAACCATAACGTCGTTCTTTTCCAGCTTTGTGATTTCGTGGAATGTTTTTACTTTATATAAATCACCGTTTACTTCGAAATCCAGTACTTTTTTCTTTTCATCCATCAGGTAGTTGCCGAAGCTGATTGTGCCATTGTCTTCCAGTCTGATGAGTTCTTCAATTACTGCCATTTTTTGTACCTCCAGTCGTATCTCTTGTTGATCTATTCCTGCCAAACCAAAGCCCGAGGGCTGTCGGCTTGTTTACTGAGTTAATTTTTATGCAGAAATACTGCAAAAAACAAAATCTATCCAAAAATGGATACTTGCAGACCATTATACCACAAATTCACTTTTTGGTATAGACAAATTTTGTATTTCTTTTTATAAAAATTATGATTTCACAACACGGAAGGAAAAACCATTTGTTTTCAGCCCGACAGAAACCTTATCTCCCGCTTTCCATTTCCCTAAGAGATATTCTTCTGCAAAAGCATCCTCAATCTTGGATTGGATCGCACGTCTTAAGGGTCTTGCACCATATGCCTTGTCATAGCCTTCTTCTGCAATCTTTTCAATAGGTGTATTATCTAACCAATCTTCTTGTGCTTGCTTCTTCTTTTGGTCAAAGATATTATCTATGTCATACAGCCAAGATAGATCTAATCCAGCTTTTTCTTTATACATTCTGAATAAAGTCATTTTCTTCATTCTTTTGTAATAATAATCAAAAGCTGCAAGTTGTGTATTATTTTCTATTTTATTTAAATATTCAGAACCGTTATTAGTTTTATAAATTGCTAACTTTTTAGGTCTTTGTTGAAGATAATCTTCTATTGTAACTGGGTCAATCTGTTTTGCGCCAAGCTTATGTAAATTATAGATAGAACCAAAAATAACTTTATGAAATTCTTCAGTAAAATCTTCTTCTGTAAAAGAATACTTTTCATTATCTAATAAAGAAGGATTTTGATAAACACTCCCTATTACCTGAACAATAGCAGGTGTATCTACATATTTTGATGCCATTAATTATTCCTCCTAATCTAGATTGAAAAGTTGCGGCGGCCGCACATGCATTCTTGGCGACTGAATAGTTATTTCAGTTACTTTTGTTTGATAGTTTTCTATATCTTTGTTCTTTTGTTGCGCTAAATATATATTATAATAATATCTATAAGCGTCGTTATATATAAAAGGAATAATGCCTATTCCTCCATTAGCTTTGTCTATTGAATTATTTTTTACTTCATAAAACCATTTTAAAGAGCGCAACATTCCACTATAAGAATAATCATATTTTTTATGATAATCTTCTATTTGTTTTTTGACTTTCATAAAATTATAATCTTCTTTTAGTAGATCTTTAATGTATTCGATTAAATCTTTTAAATCTTTTTGCTCTTGAGTTAAACTATCATTATATTCTTCAGCGCATTTTTGGTGAGCATAGCGACGGCCTACTTTTATAAAATGATTAGATGGATCATTTCTATCAAATTGCTCACCACAATATAAACATTTTACGATTGCTTTTGCCATTTAGAAATCCACCTTTCTTATTTTATATTTTATCATATTTTTATAAAAAAATCAAGGAGTGGTAAGAACCACTCCTTTGAGTATTAGTGAAGAACTGGGATTTCTTTTAGGTCATCCAAGATAAGAGATAAAGCTTCAACTTGTTCTCTTGAACAGTTTGCAATTTTATTTCCTCGACCAAGATATTTATCAGTAATCTCTGTGATTCTTGGTCCCCAGTATGTATTCATTTCATCTTCAGTATTATTATCAATAACATTTTTGATGAAATTATTAATTTCTGAATAGAGCAGATCAAAATCTAGTTCTTTAGAGGTATCTACATAAAGATTCTGGCGAGTATCTGTGAAATATTCTGTTCCATC
>CALASU010000300.1 GCA_937888765.1 uncultured Clostridia bacterium
CCGGGATTACCCTGCGGACCGAAAGGACCTGTAACACCCGTTGCACCTGTGGCTCCGGTTGCACCAGTTGGACCTGTGATGCTTGCGCCCGTTGCGCCAGTAGCCCCGGTTACACCAGTCGCGCCCGTTGCGCCAGTCACACCGGTTGCCCCGGCTTCGCCAGTCGCACCAGTAGCACCAGTAGCCCCCGTTGCACCAGTAGCCCCAGTCACACCCGCAACACCAGTTGCGCCGGTAGCCCCGGTAACGCCAGTCGCCCCGGTTACACCCGTAGCCCCCGTTGCGCCTGTAGCTCCTGTTTCGCCGGGATTACCCTGCGGACCGAAAGGACCTGTAACACCAGTCGCGCCAGTCGCACCTGTTGCCCCGGTCGGACCTGTGATGCTTGCGCCCGTTGCACCCGTAGCCCCTGTTGCGCCTGTAGCCCCGGTAACGCCCGTTGCACCAGTCGTACCTCTGGGACCCATAGGGCCTGCAGGGCCAGTCGCACCAGTTGTACCAGTCGCACCCGTAGCCCCTTTAGGACCGGTAGGACCTTTACACCAGCGGGTATGGCAGCAGTTGGATTCACAGCAGTCCCGTTCGGAATTTGGATTGGGATAGCCATAAGGATATTGATTCATAAAAAATACCTCCTTATATAGAATGAGAGAAATGGATTCTGAAACAGGCCTGTTTCTCTTTCATACTATGTGGGAGGTGTTTTTTTGTGCCATTTATGAAGCTTTATTTTGTCAGATTTTCTTTTTTCAGATAATAAGCGATTTTATAATAGGGCAGCTGATAGCCCTGCTCTGTCAGCTGATTGGAGATTTTGCGGGGACCGTCGCCGAGGGCGTGACGCTTGTGGATAAAGGCTTCCACTTCTGGCGTAATTTTATGCAGTGGTGCGGACGGCTGTTCTGCGGGAGTGATTTCTTCTGGCTCGGAAACGGAAAAGGGGATATGCTCCAGCCCTACAATCGTTGTAATTTCTGTTTTTTCCCCGATGTCCTCGATCAGAGGGGAAGAGGCGTCAATGCTGTAGTTGATCACATCACGCATCTGACGGATGTTGCGGGGATAGGTAGCGTTCAGGATTGCCTGTCTTGCTTCGGGGGTAAAGTCTACATGATAGCGAATTTTACGTGTCTGCCACACAGCATTTTCATATTTTCTGACAAAATGAGAAAGCAGCTGTTCCCGTTCCTCCAGAGAGCGTTCCCGCAAAGAGGGCAGATACATTTCGTATTGTCCCAAACGCTGATATAATTCAGGAAGCAATACCTCATGCAGATTTTTGGTGGAAGCGGCGATGACGATAACATTGATGTCAATTTCTTTTGTATCCCCGATTCGGCGAATCTTGCCCGATTCGATGGCTTTCAGAAGCAGGCTCTGATAATTTTCGATGGTATGAGCCTCATCCAGAAAGAGGATACCGCCGTTTGCCTGTTCAAATAAGCCTTTTTTCTTTTTCGAGCCTGTATAAGCACCCTCAACGGAGCCGAAGATTTCCATTGCGGCAATATCGGGATTGGTAAACTGGGCACAGTTGATTTCAATAAAAGGTGCTGTTTTACTGATAACGCCGATTTCTTTTGCATAGGTATAGATAAGGTTGGCAAGCATGGTCTTGCCTGTGCCTGATTCCCCTGTGATGATGGAGTGGCGGGGGCCGCCAAGAGAGCCAACGATTTTTTTGGCTTTTTTATAGATATTCTGCATTGTGCCTGTTGCAACCACGTGATTGTAGTCGAATTCGGCTTTGTTGAGGCTGACCTGCATCTCCAGATGCTTGATCTTGCTGTTGAGCTGATCAATTTCCTGAATATCACGGAAAACGGAGAATGCGCCCAGAAATTCCTCCTGATAGAAAATAGGGTAGGAATTGACTACATATTTTTTTGGTGCAACAAAATGGATTTTTTTATCAAGGATCGGCTGTCTGTTTTTCAGTACGGAAAGCAGAACCGCGGCGGGATAAAAGTCGGTAATGGGTCGCCCGATCATGGCTTCACGTGTCTGATTGACATAGTTTGCACTGATATCGTTTACATAGACGAGGATACCGTCTTTGTCTACGACGTTTACGCCGTCATTGATGGAATCCAGAACCGTCGGCAGGATATCCAGAGAGAAAAAAAGCTCTTTTGTGAATTTCATTGCAGAATCTCCTTTTGGAAATGTTGTAAAATTTCGTTAGAATATATTTATTATTCTAACAGTATAACAGAAATTCTAACAAAAAGACAGAAAAAATTTCGTTTTTTGGTAAAAAAACGAAAAAAATGACGGAAAAATAGAGTTGGCACGAAAATTGCTCTATATAATATCGTTATAGAAATAACAAATTCATGTAAAATGTAACAATGTGAATCATGATATTTAAGGAGGAACAAATTTATGGAATTCGGTTATTCTAAAGAGCAGGTACTGCTGAGAGAACTTTACAGAAAATTCGCTGAAACAGAAGTAAAACCTCTGGCAGAAGAACTTGACGAAGAAGAAAGATTCCCCGTGGAAAACATTCCCAAGCTGGCTAGATACGGCTTCATGGGTATTCCTTTCCCCAAAGAATACGGCGGTGCAGGCGGCAACTACCTGACATACGCAATGGCAATCGAAGAACTGGGTAAAGTATGTGCGACAACAGCAGTTATCGTATCCGCTCACACATCTCTGTGTGCAGGCCCTATCTACTACTTCGGTACAGAAGAACAGAAACAGAAATATCTGGTACCCCTGGCAAAAGGTGAAAAGATCGGTGCTTTCGGTCTGACAGAACCCTCCGCAGGTACAGACTCCTCCATGCAGCAGACAACTGCTAAACTGGACGGCGACGAATACGTTCTGAACGGTACAAAAGTATTCATCACAAACGCTGGCTATGCTGATATCTATGTAGTTATCGCTATGACAGACAAATCCAAAGGCAACAAAGGTATTTCTGCATTTATCGTAGAAAAAGGTACACCCGGCTTCTCCATCGGTAAAAAAGAAAGAAAAATGGGTATCCGTGGTTCCGCTACTTGCGACCTGATCTTCGAAAACTGCAGAATCCCTAAAGAAAACCTGATCGGCAAAGAAGGCCAGGGCTTCAAGATTGCTATGCACACACTGGACGGCGGCCGTATCGGTATCGCTTCCCAGGCTATCGGTATCGCACAGGGTGCTATCGACGAATGTGTAAAATACGTAATGGAAAGAAAACAGTTCGGCAGAAAGATCGGTCAGTTCCAGAATACACAGTTCGAACTGGCAGACATGGCTACAAAAGCAGAAGCTGCTAAACTGCTGGTATACAAAGCTGCATGTGAAAAAGATGCAGGCAGACCTTTCAGCCACCTGTCCGCTATGTGTAAATACTTCGCAGGTTCCATGGCAAGCGACATTACAAGAAGATGTGTACAGCTGTTCGGCGGTTACGGCTACACAAGAGATTACCCCGTAGAAAGAATGATGCGTGACGCTAAAATCACAGAAATCTACGAAGGTACATCCGAAGTTCAGAAAATCGTTATTTCCAACTGGATGAAACTGAAATAAGAGCGTTTTTAGGGGTGCTGCCCCTAATACCCCGCGGGGGACGCTGTCCCCTCGACCCCTGCAAGGGCATAATGCCCTTGACCCTATTTGCACCGAATTACATTCGGTGCGGGGATGGGGAAGTTGCGGAGAAAATTTTTGCAGAAACAAAATTTTTGCGTATATTGAAATTGAAGAAAACGACAGGAGGAAAAATCCAATGAAAATTCTTGTTTGTATCAAACAGGTACCCGATACAGTAGAAGTTAAAATCGACCCCAAAACAGGTACACTGATCCGTGACGGTGTTCCTTCTATCATCAACCACGATGACAAAACAGGTATCGAAGCAGCTCTGAGAATCAAAGAACAGGTTGGCGGTACAGTAACAGTAGTATCCATGGGTCCCCCTCAGGCAGACGTTGCTCTGAGAGAAGCTCTGGCTATGGGCTGTGACGAAGCTTATCTGGTATCCGGCAGAGAATTCGGTGGTTCCGATACATATGCTACATCCGGTATCATTGCAGCAGCTCTGAAAAAAATCGGTTATGATCTGATCATCACAGGCCGTCAGGCTATCGACGGTGACACAGCTCAGGTTGGTCCCCAGATTGCTGAAAAACTGACACTGCCTCAGGTTTCCTATGTGGAAGAAATCGTAGAAGCAGCAGAAGATCACGTTGTAGTTAGACGTCAGTTCGAAGACGGCTACCATATCGTAAAAGTAAAAACACCCTGCCTGCTGACAGCAATCGCTGAACTGGCAGAACCCAGATATATGTCCATCGGCGGCGTATTCGAAGCATACCAGAAAGAAATCAAAGTTCTGGGCTTTGAAGATCTGAAAGATGACCTGGAACTGGATATGATCGGTCTGAAAGGTTCCCCTACAAACGTATTCAAATCCTTCACAAAAGAAGTGAAAGGTGCAGGTACAATCCTGAACGATCTGACACCCGAACAGGCTGTTGAAGCAATCGTTGCAAAACTGGAAGAAAAATTCATCATCTAATGAGTGCTTGGGGCGTTGCCCCAAACCCCATGGGGGACGCTGTCCCCTCAACCCCTGCAAGGGCATAATGCCCTTGACCTTATTTGCATCGAACGGTGTTCGGTGCGGATGGAGGGGGATTTACTGAAAAAACAGATAATTTGAAAAACGCTTGGAAAGATCTTGTTTTTGTGAAGCAAAAACGTACAGGGTCCAGGGGAGTATCCCCTGACGAGGGTTTGGGAGCAGAACTCCCGAGAAAATGAAAGGAGAACTTAAACTCTATGAAAATCTTAGTTTGTATCAAACAGGTACCCGATACAGTAGAAGTAAAAATCGATCCCAAAACAGGTACACTGATCCGTGACGGCGTACCTTCCATCATCAACCACGATGACAAAACAGGTATTGAAGCAGCTCTGCAGATCAAAGAACAGCTGGGCGGCACAGTAACAGTAGTTTCCATGGGTCCCCCTCAGGCAGACGTTGCTCTGAGAGAAGCTCTGGCTATGGGTTGTGATGATGCAT
>CALASU010000301.1 GCA_937888765.1 uncultured Clostridia bacterium
TCTTAACCGAAAGAATCCCTTCCTTCTCCCCACGGTTTACTGCAAGGATGCGATGTCCTGCCACTTTTTTAAGAGGCTCCTGATACGCATAATACATTTCGTATACAGAGGCTTCTTCTGTCATTTTCTTGGATACCAAAGCCCCGTTTTTCACAGTTTCTTCTCGAAGCAGTTTTCTCAGCTCCGCATCATCGGAAATCTGTTCCGCCAGAATATCCATTGCCCCCTGTATAGCTTCTTCCACAGAAGAAACACCTTTTTCCACATCGACAAATGCCGCGGCAAAGGTTTCCAGAGGTGCAGACAGCTTCTGTCCCCAGATGGTATCCGCCAAAGCCTGCAATCCTTTTTCCTTTGCAATGGATGCACGTGTGCGGCGTTTGGGTCTGAACGGACGGTAAAGATCCTCCAGTTCTGTCTGGGTTTCTGCCGCATCCAGTTTTGCCGCCAGTTCCTCGGTCAGATTGCCCTGCTCTTCAATGGTGTTTCTGATCTGCTCGCGTTTTTCTTCCAGATGGCGTAACGCTGTCAGGCGTTCAGAAAGCTGACGGATGATTTGGTCATCCAGTGCGCCTGTCAGTTCCTTGCGATAACGGGCAATAAAGGGCACCGTGTTCCCCTCATCCAACAGCCTGATCGTGTTTTCCACCTGTGTTGCTTTTATATCAAATTCCTGTTGTAATCGCTTTAAAATATCCATATCTGCTTCCTTACATACGATAAGTATTCCAAATTTTATTTAATTTCTCTTTACATTCCTCCACAGAAACGCACAGGCGGTATTTCCGCCAGTCCTCGCCCTCTTCACGTTCTGCCAGTCCCCTTACCATCAGATATTCCAGATGCGCAATGGTTTCACCCACAGCGAACCATCTCTGGGACAAGGGGAACTCGTCCCATGTCTTCCCGCGCATTGACCATTTCAGATGCGCCGCAATCTCCGTTGCATTGCAGTCTGGCTTCGCACCCAACGCATCCACTGTTTCGCACAGACGCACCAGATGATGCTCTATGATCTGCTCAATCCGCACATAGACATTCATTTCGTTTTTACGGTGTGCGGGCAATGCTGTTTCCATTTCATAGCCTCTGATTTTCACAAGACTGTCCAGATAATCGCCCAGAGAGTCCACCACACTGCCCCAGTGTGTGATATTCGGCGTAATATCAAACAGAATATGATCCGCCGTAAACATCAGCTTTTTCTCGGGACAGTACAGACACATCTGCCCGGGTGTATGCCCCGGCACAAATACGCAGACGAATTTCCATTTACCCACAAAAATGGCATCACCGTCTGCAACGTGCTGTGCAGGAAAGAATTTTGTCGCCTTCAGTCCTCTTGCAGGATTGGAACGCCCAAGCTCTGCAAGCTGTTCTCTCGTAAAGCCCTCCTGATAAAATAAATCATCTGCTTTCTTCCAGCTGTCACCCTCCATGTGGCTCTGTAACAGATTATGGTCGATCTCGCTAATATAAACCTTGCCGCTTCTGCCCTCCATAATGGTCGGCGCAAGCCCTGTATGATCGGAATGTAAATGTGTCAGAAAAAGATGCGTTTTCTCCCAGTCGGCATCCAGTTCCTTTAACCCCGCAAGCAGTGCTTCCTCACATTCCGGACGGTTAAAGCCCGTGTCCAGAATCAGTGTTTCGCCGCTGTCCTGAATGATATAGCAGTTCAGATTGCGCAGCGGATTGTCGGGCAGTGGTACATCTATCTGAAAAACATTCGGGTTTTCATAAATCTTTGTCAGCATAGTATTCTCCTTTTTAAACCGTGGGACGCTGTCCCACACCCTGCGAGGGGGTCACTCCCTCGACCTAATTTGGCAAAAGCATACGCTTTTGCCGAAAATAAAAACTTATCTGCCGAAGGCAAATAAAAGTTTTTGGCTCGCTTTTTTCAAAAAGCGAGTGGGGTGCAGGGGCAAAGCCCCGCATTCTTCCCCAAGCGGTTCTTTGGAAGGTTTGGAAACCTTTCACCAAGGGAAGAAAGGTTTCCAATATATCAGCCTTTCAGTACCTGTTTATTTTTAATGATATAATCCGCACCGGAGAAGATTGTGAAGAACACAGACAGATATACCAGTGCTGTTTCTACCACAGGCATAAACGCAAAGGGCAGGTTCAGCAGTACCAAAGGAATCATAATCATCTGTACTGTTGTTTTCACTTTACCCCACCAGCTTGCCGCCATAACGATATTCGCTTCCATCGCCAGTGTACGGAAGCCTGTGATCGTAAATTCTCTTGCCAGAATCACGATAACCACCCAAGCCGCCAGATCGCCCAGTGCAACCATGGATACCAGTGCAGACATTACCAGAAGCTTGTCCGCCAGAGGGTCCATAAATTTCCCAAAGTTGGATACCATATTATATTTTCTTGCAATATGCCCATCCAGAAAGTCTGTTACAGAAGCTACAATAAAAATCACTACTGCCAGATATCTGTTCACAGGCTCTGCCATACAGAACAATACCACCAGAAAGGCAGGAATCATAACGACCCTTGCCAGTGTCAGCTTATTCGCCAGATTCATCTCCATAAACCACATCTCCCATCAAATCATAATCGCCCGCTTCACGGATTTTTACAGTTACAAAATCGCCGGAATACAGTTCTTCCTCAGAAGTCACAAACACCAGACCGTCAATATCGGGTGCATCTCTTCTGGTTCTGCCGCAGAAAATACGTTCTTCGGGCAGTTTGCCTTCGACCAGCACTTCCATTGTTTTGCCGACTTCCGCTTCACACAGCTGTGCCGCAATATTTTTCTGAATATCCATGATGATTTCCCTGCGTTCTTCTTTCAGTTCATCATCAATCTGATTTTCCATTTTCGCCGCCGCTGTACCTTCTTCCTGAGAATAGGAGAATACGCCCAGTCTGTCAAACTTCATTTCTTCCACGAACTGCATCAGGTCTGCAAATTCTTCCTCTGTTTCGCCGGGGAAGCCCACAATCAGTGTTGTTCTGATCGCAATATCGGGCATTGCCGCTCTCAGCTTCGCCACTTTTTCACGAATCAGTGCCTGACTGCTCTTTCTGCCCATACGTTTCAGTACAGCATCGCTGCCATGCTGAATGGGCATGTCAATATAATGACATACCTTTTCACAGCTTGCCATTGCTTCAATGGTTTCGTCTGTCAGTGTTTCGGGATATGCGTACAGCACTCTGATCCATTCAATGCCGTTTACTGCATTCAGCTGTTTCAGCAGTTCATGCAGCATGGGTTTGCCATACAAATCTCTGCCGTAAATAGAAGTATCCTGCGCAACCACGACAAGCTCTTTTACACCCTGCTTTGCCAGAACCGTCGCTTCTTCCACAAGGCTTTCCATGCTTCTGCTGCGGTGTCTGCCTCTCAGCTTGGGAATGACACAGTATGTGCAGAAATTATCACAACCCTCGGAAATTTTCAGATATGCAAAATAAGGTGCTGTAGAAAGCACACGTTCCTTTCCGTTTTCGTTCTGCATCGCCAGATCAATGCTTTCCAGATGCTTCACGTGGCTTTTGCCCGCCAGTACTTCATCTGCTACTTCTACAATTGCTTCATATGCTGTTGTACCCACGATGGCATCTACTTCGGGAATTTCTTCAAAAAATTCCGCTTCGTATCTCTGTCCCAGACAGCCCGCAACGATCAAACCTTTGCATTTGCCCACTTCAGGGTCTTTGTACTGCGCCATTTCCAGAATGGTTTCAATGCTTTCTTCCAGCGCATCCTTGATAAAGCAGCAGGTATTGACAACAATCACATCTGCTTCCGCTTCATCTGCTACAGCTATATACCCGTTTTTCTGCAAAATCCCCAGCATAACCTCGCTGTCTACTCTATTCTTATCGCACCCCAGAGAGGTAAAAGCGACTTTCTTGTTCATTGTATTCCTCCTTAAAAAGGCTTAATGCCAGTCTTTTTCACATCATATTATTTTACTATAAAATCCTCTAAATTGCTATATCTACATAAAAAATACCCCCGATTTCTTTTGGAAACCAAGGGTATTTTTACAAATCATTCAGTTTTATTTCC
>CALASU010000302.1 GCA_937888765.1 uncultured Clostridia bacterium
TGTAAGCCAGAGGCATCCCAAAAATAAAACCTCTGGATTCAGGTCCCAGCACCAGATCAAAGTCCAAGTCTGCAACCTTCGCCTGCATTTCGTCGATAGCTGCTTTCATACCTTCGGCATCTTTCAGCAGTGTCGTGATATCACGGAAAATGATCCCTTCCTGCGGATAATTTTCGATAGATCTGATTTTTGCTTTAAAATCCATTATGTATCCTCCTGTTATGTCCTTTGCCGCGCTTATTTTGCAGACCGAAAATCCTTCAATAGCAGCTGCACACTGCTGCGTCCCTGATAGGTATTGATTTCTACTGTATATACGATATCCAGCAGGATCTCCGGCTTTCCGCTTTTTAATATTGTATCACAATCCTTATCGGGATACAATTCCTCAAGCAGTTTTCGCATCTGTTCATAGCCGTCAAAAGACACAGCAGGCAAATGAATCCCGTTTTGGACATCCGCAAGCGTCAACCGCAGCATGTCCTTATTTTTGCCGATCAATTCCAGTCTTTCCACTTTGATCCCCTTCGATGCAAACAGCGGTGTGGCATTGCCTTTTCCAAAGGGAGAAAGTCCCTGCAGCTCCTGCGCCAGTGTCATATCAATCTCCGCAAAGGAGAGCGCTTTTTCCAGCCGCAGCACAGGTGTCATCTGCTCCTCTGTCAGCGTACAGCTCTGATTGAGCCGCTCCCGCAGAATCGGGATATGCGCCGCAGGCGGGGAAAGCCCCGCCGCCATAGCATGCCCGCCAAAACGGGTAAACAATTCTTTTTCGGCAAGCAGTGCTTCAAACAGATGATACCCCTCAATACTTCTGCCGGAGCCCTTTGCACCCTCTTCACTGCCCGTGATAAGAATGGTAGGTCGATAATACACATCCTTGATGCGTCCCGCAACAATCCCCGCAATGCTTTCGTGAATCGTGGGATCATACAGCACCAGCACCCTGTCCTGCAGCCCGTTTTCCTCCAGAACTGCTTTCGCCCGTTCCGTTGCATCCTCTGTCAGTTTCTTTCTTTCCTCATTCAGCAGCACCAGATTCTTCGCCCGCACCCTTGCCTCTTCTTCACTTTCCGTACAGAACAATTCGACTGCCTGTCTGCCGCTTTCCAGCCGTCCTGTGGCATTGATACAGGGGCCGATCACAAATCCGAAATGATACTCCGTGATCTTTTTCCCCGCAAGTCCTGTTTCCTCAAGGAGCACTTTCAGCCCCACATTTTCCGTTTTCTGCATTTCCGCAAGCCCCATCTGTACAATCGCTCTGTTTTCTCCCATCAGGTCTACAATGTCGCAGACCGTTGCAATGGAGGCAAAGGTCAAAAGCTGTTTTTCCAGATATCCGTCTGTAATGCCAAACGCCCGCAGCAGCAAAATGGCTGTTTTATATGCCAGTCCGCCTGCACAGAGCATTTTAAATGGATACGCACACGCCCGCTGCTTCGGGTCGATCAGAGCATCCGCCGCAGGAAGAATATCCTGCCGCCCGTCTGCGTTCTCGCTGAAAGCAGGCTCATGATGATCGATCACGACCACATCCAGCCCCAGCTCTTTTGCCCTTGCAATTTCCTGTATTGCCGCAATGCCGTTATCCG
>CALASU010000303.1 GCA_937888765.1 uncultured Clostridia bacterium
GGAATCGGTTTGTATGTGATGTGGCAGAGCCGTATCTGGTAGTGCTGAATGCTTTACCGAAAACAGCACTTGCACCTATTATCATTGTCTGGTTTGGCAATACCCAGAAGTCCATTATCATTGTAGCTTTGCTGACTTCCGTAGTGGTAACAATCCTTTCGGTACTGAATGGATTTTTGCAGGTAGATGAAGAAAAAATCAAACTGATTCGTATTTTCGGCGGAACAAAGAAACAGATTCTGTCGAAAGTGATTTTCCCTGCAAATATTCCTGTGATTCTGAATGCATTGAAAATCAATGTAGGGTTGTCATTTGTCGGTGTAATTGTCGGGGAATTTCTGGTGGCACAGAAAGGTCTGGGATTTCTTATTATTTATGGCGGGCAGATTTTTAAACTGGATTGGGTCATGCTCAGTGTGATCATTCTTTCATTGCTGGCAGCGGGAATGTATCAGGCGATTGCTATTTTGGAAAAAAGGATTGCCAAGTGGTAAACAGGAAGCCAGTCATAAAAATTCTGGAATCAACGATATTGTAATAGCGGACATGGTTTTTGAGAGTAGACGAAAATCATGTCTGTTTTGCGTTTTGCAACAGTCCGTGATATACTGGAAGAAAAATTAAAAATGGGGGAATCAATATGGACTGGAAAAAAACAGCTTTGGTTGTGATTGATATGGAACAGGCGTTTATTAACGAAGATTCTCCGCTTTGCATCAAGTATGCGGCGGCAACAGTGCCTGCCTGTGGGAAAGTCATTGAAAAGGCGAGAGAAAGAGGGATTCCTGTCTTCTTTGTCAATCGGATCTATCGTAAAAACGGCAGTGACGTGGAATTTACTCGTTACAATAGCTGGGAGCAGGGGGGACGCTATCTTGCACCCGAAAGTACAGGGCCGCTTTCTATTGAAGTGCCGCCTGAATTTATACCGCAGAAAGGAGATTATACGATCATCAAACCCCGTTTTTCTGCATTTTTTCAGACAGAACTGGATCTGATCTTCCGCAGATTAGGTACATATACGGTTTTTCTGGCAGGAACCACAACGCCGAATTGCATCCGCACAACCTGTTATGACGGGCTTTCTCTGGAGTATAATATCGCAGTACTGACAGACTGCTGTTCTTCCAATACAGAGGAAATTCAGCGGGTCAATATGGAGGATATGGAACGGGCAGGGGCAACACTTGTGAGTGCAGAATCGTTTTTGAATGATAGCTATGAGCCATATAATCTGGCTGAGGAAGTACAGAAAAAAGTGCAGGCAGATGAAACTGCACCGGAATAATGAAAAAAGGAGGAAAAAAGATGAACGATGAAAAAGATTGTAATGTAATAAATTACGAAATTAATTATTACGCTAATTTGATGAGAATTAAAGCAGCTGAACAATCTGAAAATAAAGAATTGGATTATCAAATCAAAGTACAGAAAATAAAACTTGCTATTTTGGGCATAGATGCTGCAAATCTTGCATTTGATTAATAATGGTTTCAGCTATTTGAATTACTTATAAGGCAATGTAAAATACAGAAAAAGATAAGGCGTTTGCTGTTGCGGCAAACGCCTGTTTTAATAGAATTTCCGGATTTATTCAGACATTACTTTTTCAGCAAATTCTGTTTTTACCAATGCATCATAAGGTACGCGGCTCGTCAGTTCGCCGCCTTCTTCCATGATATCCTGGATCAGTTCAAAGCCCTCTTTGGAGAAGAGCGGATCTTCTTTCCATGTATCCTGCACTTTATAGCGTTCGATGATGGTTGCCAGTGTTTCAGCATCGGAATCGGGGAACTGCGGCAGGATGACCTCAGCAATTTCTGCGGAGGAATGTTCTTTTACCCAGATCTGTCCCTTATAAATCGCACGGGTAAAGGCTTCAATCACTTCGGGGTGTTCTTCCATGAAGGCATCCTGTGCCATGTAGACTGTGTAGGGAACATAGCCGCTGGCAGTACCCAGAGATGCCACAATATGCCCCGCGCCGCTCTGTTCCAGAGTGGTTGCGGTGGGTTCAAATTCTACGGTATAATCGCCGACATTTCCTGTAAATGCCCCTGCGGTAGAGGAAAAGTCGATGTTGTTGATGATTTCAACATCTTCGCCGATGGTCATGCCATTTTCCTTGATGACATATTCCAGAACCAGTTCGGGCATACCGCCCAATCTGCCGCCGATGACGGATTTTCCTTTCAGATCAGCCCATTCGAAATCGGGTTCGGCTTCTCGGGATACCAGAAAGTTACCTGCCCGCTGTGTCAGCTGTAAAAATGCTTTCGGATAGTCCTCTTTTCCCTCATTGTATACATACAGACCTGCTTCTGTACCGAGCAGGGCAATATCAGCAGAATCGGACAGCAGTGCTGTCATGGATTTATCTGCCCCGTTACCGATGGCAACCGTTACATCCAATCCTTCTTCTTCAAAAAAGCCCATTTCCTGCGCCACATACTGCGGAGCATAAAATACAGAATGTACCACTTCATTCAGACGAACGGGTGTCAGCTCTTTTTCCGTTTCGGCAGTGCTTCCGCAGCCGACACACAGCACAGCCGCCAATGTCCCTGCTATGACAGAACAAATTTGTTTTTTCATTTTTTTGACCTCCTGAGAGAATGCAATTTGTTTTACTTTATGCGGGAGAATCAAAAAAAGTATATTGTCCTTTATTTTTTTCAGCGAAGAATTTATTTTTTTCAGAAAATGTAGTATAATGAAAGTTAACATTCTGACAAGGCATTTTGAAATGCCTTTTGTAATGATACCAACTTTTAGGAGGTTCATATGGCTGAAAAGATTATGTTGATTGACGGCAATAGTATCGTCAACCGTGCCTTTTATGGTGTGCCGCTTCTGACAAATGCGGAGGGTCGATATACCAATGGGGTTTACGGTTTTTTGAATATTTTATTTAAACTTTTGGATGAAGAAAAACCGCAGTATCTGGCGGTGGCATTTGATTTGAAAGCACCGACTTTCCGCCACAAGACTTTTGCGGAATACAAGGGCACAAGAAAAGGAATGCCCGAAGAACTGCGGGAACAGATGCCCTTGTTGAAAGAAGTACTGCGGACAATGCAGATTCCTATTTTTGAGCAGGAAGGCTATGAAGCAGATGATATTCTGGGGACGCTTTCGGCTTTAGCGGAACAGAATGGAGTTGATCCCGTTGTCGTTTCCGGGGACAGGGATTTGCTGCAGATTGCGGGAGAAAATCTGAAAGTGCGTATTCCCAAAACAAAGGGTGGACGCACAGAAACAGAAGACTATTATGCGGCAGATGTACTGGAAAAATACGGTGTGACACCGACAGAATTCATTGATGTGAAAGCACTGATGGGGGATACTTCTGACAATATTCCCGGTGTGCCGAGCATTGGCGAAAAAACAGCTGTGAAAATCATACAGCAGTATCATGATATTGAAACAGCGATTGCCCATGCGGCAGAAATTAAGCCGAAAAAGGCTTCTGAAAATCTGACTGCATTTGCAGAACAGGCAAGACTGAGTAAATTTCTGGCAACGATCATTCGGGATATGCCTTTGGAATGGAAGCAGGAAGCATTGCAGATGGGGGATCTGTTCAATGCAGAAGCCTATGCACTGGTAAAACGGCTGGAATTCAAAAGTATGTTTTCCCGTTTTGAGGGAGCCGCTCCTGCACAGCAGGAAACCAATTACCGCTTTGTAGATACCAAAGAGGAAGCGGAAGCGATTGCGGCAGTTCTGAAAACAGGCGAACTGGGCTATACATTTGTATATGAAAATGCGGAATGTCTGGGGCTTGCGCTGTATCAGCCGGACTGCAGCGGCATCTGGATAGAAGCAAGTATGCAGCTGATGCTCCATGATATTCTTTCTGTTTTTAAAGAGGTTTTTACATCCTCTGCTTATGAAAAAATCGGGCACGATGTAAAAAAAGATCTGCATCTGCTGAGGGATTACGGCTATGATGATGTGAAAATTGCTTTTGACACGGCTCTTGCTGCTTATGTTCTGAATGCAACAGGATCTTCTTATGAATATGATGATCTTTCTCAGGATTTTCTGCAGGAAAGCTATCCCTCTGCGGAAGAAATTTTCGGCAAGGGGAAAGCAAAGAAAACATTTGCAAGCCTTTCTGAAAAAGAACGTACTGCCTTTGCGGCAAGACAGGCAGAAATCTTCTTCCGTGCAAAAGCAGTCATAACAGAACAGTTGAAAGAAAACGGGCAGGAAGATTTGTTTTATGAAATGGAAATGCCCTTACTGTATGTGCTTGCCGATATGGAAAAATACGGCATAAAGGTAGACAAAGCAGCACTGCTTGCGTATCAGAAACAATTGGATGAAAAGCTGAGCGGCATGACAGATGAGATCTATGAACTGGCAGGTGAGGAGTTTAACGTAAATTCTCCAAAACAGCTTGGTGTGATCCTGTTTGAAAAGCTTGGTATGAAGGGCGGCAAAAAGACAAAAACAGGCTATTCCACAGCGGCGGATGTGCTGGAAAAACTGAAATATGAGCATCCCATTGTGGAAAAAATACTGTATTACAGACAGCTTGCCAAGCTGAAAAGCACTTATGCAGACGGCTTACTGGCAGTGATGGATGCCGAAACTGAAAAAATTTATTCTACCTTTAACCAGACCATTACGGCAACAGGTCGTATCAGCTCTACAGAACCCAATCTGCAGAACATTCCTGTGCGTCTGGAACTGGGACGGGAACTCAGAAAAGTATTTATTCCCGAAAGTGACGACTATTGTTTCTTAGATGCGGACTATTCTCAGATCGAACTGAGAGTACTGGCGCATATTGCAGGGGATGAAAGTCTGATTGCGGCGTTTAAGAGCAATCAGGATATCCACAGAATGACGGCTTCTCAGGTATTCCATGTGCCGTTTGAAGAAGTAACTTCTTTGCAGAGAAGCAACGCAAAGGCGGTTAACTTCGGTATCATTTACGGCAAAGGCTCTTTCACACTGGCACAGGATTTAGGAATCACCAGAAAGGAAGCAGAAGAATATATCAACGCTTACTTTGCAAGATACCCTAAAATCAAGGGCTTTATGGAAGATACGATCAAAAATGGTGCGGAAAAAGGCTATGTTGCTACCCTGTGGAACCGCAGACGTGCCATGCCCGAACTGCAGAGCAGTAATTTCATACAGCGTGCGGCAGGGGAAAGAGCGGCTATGAATATGCCGATTCAGGGCAGTGCAGCGGATATTATTAAGCTGGCAATGATCAAAGTGCATCGTGCCTTAAAAGAGGGCGGTTTTAAATCCCGTCTGATCCTGCAGGTACACGATGAATTGCTGATTGAAACATATAAGGATGAAAAAGAAGCAGTTGCGGCGATTCTGAAAGAAAATATGGAACAGGCGGCTAATCTGCTTGTGCCTCTGGACGTGGATGTGCATGAGGGCAAGTCCTGGTTTGAAGCGAAATAAAGAAAGTTGGGAAGAACTATGAACGTAATTGGATTGACAGGCGGCACAGGCAGCGGGAAAAGCGTTGTGAGCCGCAGTCTGGAAGCAGCGGGGGCTGTCATTGTGGATGCAGATAAAATTGCCCACGAAATCATTTTGAAGGGCGAGCCTGCTTATCTGGAAATCATTGCATACTATGGCAGAGAGATTCTGGATGCAGAAGAAAATATTATCCGCAAAAAACTGGGGGAAATTGTATTCAATGATGCCGAAAAACTGGCATTTCTGAATCAGTGTACCCATAAATATATCACGGCAGAGGTAAAAAGACAGATCGCGCAGGCAAAAGAAGCAGGAACAGCAAAAGCTATTGTGGTAGATGCTCCTCTGCTCCTGGAAGCGAAGCTGGAAACGGTATGTGATACAGTCTGGGTAGTATATGCTGATCCGGAAGTGCGTGCAAAGCGCGTGATGGAGCGGGATGGTATTACCTATGAGCTGGCAAAGGCAAGAATTGCCAATCAGAAAAGCTGGGAGGAATATAAACAGGCGGCAGATACTGTGATTGATAACAGCAAAGACCTGCCTTTCCTTGAAGCACAGCTGCAAGAACTTTTGAAAACTTTATAAAGGACGTTAGAAGCGATGATTCGTTTGATGAAAAGATTGTTTATATTTTTATGCACTCTGGTTCTCTTGACGGCGTTCGGCTACTTTGTGGTATTGCCGAGGGTTCTGCCAAGAACATATCAGAACCATGTGGAAGCCTGTGCGGTACAGTATCAGCTGCCGCAGTCACTGATTTATGCAGTGATTTTTTCAGAAAGCCATTTTGAACCCGATGCTATATCTTCGGCGGGAGCAGTTGGCTTAATGCAGGCAACACAGGAAACGGGCTGGTGGGCAGCGGCACAGATGGGGATGAATGCCGAAGAGATGGATCTGACAGATCCAAAAACCAATATACAGCTTGGGTGTTGGTATCTGGACTGGCTGGATACCAAATTTAACGGTGTGCAGGAAACCATGCTTGCGGGGTATAATGCAGGACACGGGAATGTGATGCGGTGGCTTGCGGATGAAGAAAAGAGCAGGGACGGACTGACACTGGACGAAATACCCTTTGGAGAAACAAGGATTTATGTAAAAAAAGTGACACTGATAGAGAAACTTTATCGTGTCATATATCGCCTGTAATGTTTTTAGGAGGAATTTATGAAGAAAAAAATCATGCTCCTGTTTTTGTTGTTCTGTCTGGCTCTTAGTGGCTGCGGGCAGAGCGAACAGGCAAAAGAAGAAACACAGTTTACCGCTTCGGGGGGACCGAATGTGGCGGAAACAGAAAAGGGCACACTGACCCTTTCCATGCGGATTCCCGAAACACTGAATCCGATTCTCAACAGAGAAGAAACTGTAGACCGTATTTTAAAGCTGTTATATCTGCCTCTTCTGGATTTTGAAGAAAGCGGAAAGCCTGCTCCTGCTGTGGCACAGAGCTGGGAGCTTTCGGCAGACGGTATGTCAGCAACGCTGCAGATTGATCCTAATATCAAATG
>CALASU010000304.1 GCA_937888765.1 uncultured Clostridia bacterium
TCATTCTCATTGTTTCATACCTCCTTTTTTAGAATTAAGTATACCAGAATCCTCGGACTTTGTCTTGCCCTATACTGCAAAATAAGATAGAATTAAGAATTAGAAACAAATTTTACAGAAAGGATGTTTGACGATGAATATCCAGATCTATGGTTCCAAAAAATGCTTTGATACAAAAAAAGCAGAACGCTATTTCAAGGAACGCAAAATCAAATATCAGTACATCGACCTGCACCAGTTCGGCATGGCAAAGGCTGTTTTTGAAGCCGCAAAGAAAAAAATCCCCGTGGAAGACCTCATCGACCGCAAATCCAAGGCATACACAAAGTTGTATATGGATTATATTGATGAAGCCAAACGGGAGCCGACATTATTTGAAAACCCCGAGCTGTTCGCAACACCCATCGTACGTAATGGCAGGGAATTCACATTGGGCTTCTGCCCCGATGTATGGAAAACATGGGAATAAAAAACTGCGTAAAAGGAGGCATTTACATGAAACTTGCATTAGCACAAATTGATATGGGCTTTGAATCTGTGGAAACTACCATGGAACATTGCCGCCGCCTGATGGCAGAAGCAGGCGAAAAAGCCGTTGATTTCATTATTTTCCCTGAAATGACATTAACAGGCTTCACACTGAACCCCGAACAGTACGGCGAAGACAGAGCAAACAGCAGATCCATCGCCTTTTTCCAAGAGGAAGCCAGAAAGAACAGCGTTGCAGTCTGCTTCGGTCTGCCCGTCCATGAAAACGGTATTTCCACCAATCACTGTATCCTGATCGATGAAAACGGATTGATTTTGACAGATTATGCAAAAATCCATCCTTTCTCTTTCGGTGCGGAATCCAAGCATTATATCGGCGGCAGCGAAATGCAGTTCTGCGAAGTAAAAGGCGTTCCTGTAACTCCATTCATCTGCTATGATCTGCGCTTTCCCGAAATCTTCCAGATCGCTTCCGAAAAAAGCCATCTGATCACCGTCATCGCCAACTGGCCTACTCCCCGCAGAGAGCACTGGCAGACACTGCTGAAAGCCCGCGCTATCGAAAACCAGTGCTTTATTATTGGTGTGAACCGCAGCGGCGAAGGCGGCGGGCTGTCCTATATCGGCGACAGCATGGCAGTTTCTCCCACAGGCGAAGTACTTGCCTATGTGGAAGGCGGCAATGGTCTGACGATTGTGGATATCGACCTTTCCGAAGTGGATGCTATCCGTAACAGCTTCCCTCTGAAAGCTGACCGCAAAATGGAACTGTACCATGCACTCTATAAACAACATCATACAAACTAAAAAAGACAGGTTTCCCTGTCAAAATTTCTATAAATGAACTTCACCTTTTTCTTTGCATCCACATATAAATGCGGATGCAATATAAGGGTGCAGGGAAATTATTTCCCTGCTGGGGGTATTGGGGGCAACGCCCCCAAGGTCTTTTTATTTTACCTGTTCAGCAACCACTTCTTTTGCTTTTTCCAGAGCTTCGCCGATCTTGGAAGCATCTTTACCGCCAGCCTGTGCCATGTTGGGACGACCGCCGCCGCCACCGCCGCAGACTGCCGCAGCCGCTTTGATGATATTGCCTGCGTGTGCACCTTTTTTCACAACGTCATCTGTTGCCATAACGATCAGGCTTACTTTGCCACCTGCTTCGCCTGCCAGTACGATCACGCCGCTGCCCAGCTTGCCTTTCAGCTGGTCGCCCAGTGTACGCATTGCGTTACCATCCATGTCTTTTACTTCTGCCGCCAGAACTGCTACGCCGTTGATTTCTACCTTCTGGTTCAGGATTTCATCAGCCGCACCGCCTGCCATTTTTGCTTTCAGTTTTTCCAGTTCTTTTGCCAGTTCTTTCTGTTCTGCCAGAATCTGTTCCATTCTTGCAACCAGTTTATCGGGAGAAGTTTTTGCCAGTGCGCTCAGTGTACGGATTTCTTCTTCCTGTGCCTGATAGTGAGCCAGTGCACCTTCGCCTGTCAGTGCTTCGATACGTCTTACACCTGCGGCGATACCGTTTTCGGAAACGATCTTGAAAGAGCCGATCTGTGCTGTATTTTTCAGATGTGCACCACCGCAAAGCTCGATGCTGTAGCCGCCCATATCAACCACGCGAACCACATCGCCGTATTTTTCGCCGAACAGTGCCATCGCGCCTTTTTCTCTTGCCGCGTCGATGCTCATTTCTTCTGCTTCGATGTCGTAGCTTGCAAATACTGCATCGTTAACCAGTCTTTCTACTTCTTTGATTTCTTCCGCAGTCATGCCTGTAAAGTGTGTGAAGTCGAAACGCAGTCTGTCTGCACTTACATAGGAACCGGACTGTTCAACGTGTGTGCCCAGTACTGTTCTCAGTGCTTTCTGCAGCAGGTGTGTTGCGGAGTGGTTTCTGGAGGAAGCCATTCTGTGTTTCATATCAATGGAAGCTGTTACAACTTCATCCACCAGAATTGTGCCTTCTTTTACAACACCCATATGTGCTGTTTTGCCGCCGACTACTTTTACGCAGTCTGTGATTTCTACCAGACCTGTTGCTGTCTTGATTGTACCGTGGTCGCCCACCTGACCGCCGCTTTCTGCGTAGAAAGGTGTTCTGTCAAGGAATACCGCTACGGAATCGCCAGCCTGTGCACCTGTTGCCACTTCATCGTTTGCTACCAGAGCAATCACTTTTGCATCTGCCACTTCTGCCACATCATAGCCTGCGAATACAGTTGTCAGTTCTGCGGACAGTTCGTTATATACTGTTTCAGCCGCACCCATGTAGTTGGATTTGCCTCTTGCGGAACGTGCTCTGTCTTTCTGTGCTTTCATTTCTGCCGCAAATGCTTCATCGTCTACGCTCATGCCTGCTTCTTCCAGAATTTCTTTTGTCAGGTCGATGGGGAAGCCGTATGTGTCATACAGACGGAAGGATTTTTCGCCGCTCATCACTGTCTGACCTGCCGCTTTCATTTCTTCCATATCCTGTTTCAGGATTTCCATACCGTTGTCGATTGTTTTGTAGAAGCTGTTTTCTTCGATAGACAGGATTTTAAAGATATATTCCTGTTTATCAACCAGTTCAGGATATGCTTCGCCGCTGCAAGCGATTACCGCTTTGGACAGTTCAGCCAGGAATTCGCCTTTGATACCCAGCAGTTTGCCGTGTCTTGCCGCTCTTCTGAGCAGTCTTCTCAGAACGTAGCCTCTGCCTTCGTTGGAGGGCAGTACGCCGTCTGCTGTCATCATTGTTACGGAACGGATATGGTCTGTAATAACACGAACGGAAACGTCAACTTTACCGCCTTTGCCGTAGTCTACGCCTGCTTTTTCACAAACAGCGTCACGGATGGATTTTACTGTATCTACGTCAAAGATAGAGTCTACGCCCTGCATGATTGTTGCCATACGTTCCAGACCCATACCTGTATCTACGTTTTTGAATTCCAGTTCGGAATATGTGCCGTCTTCATTTGCATTGAACTGTGTCAGTACCAGGTTCCAGAATTCCATGTATCTGTCACAGTCACAGCCTACGCCGCAGGTAGGGCTGTCACAGCCGTATTCGGGACCGCGGTCATAGTAGATTTCTGTACAGGGACCGCAGGGACCTGCGCCGTGTTCCCAGAAGTTATCCGCTTTACCCAGTTTTACGATTCTGTCAGCAGGCAGACCTACTTTGTTTTTCCAGATTTCGCCTGTTTCATCGTCTTCTTCGTAGATGGTTACGTACAGTCTGTCAGCGGGGATTTCCAGCCATTCTGTTACGAATTCCCAGGACCAGGGCACGATCTCATTTTTGAAGTAATCGCCGAAAGAGAAGTCACCCAGCATTTCAAAGAATGTGCCATGACGTGCTGTTTTCCCTACGTTGTCGATATCGCCTGTACGGATACATTTCTGGCATGTTGTTACCCTTTTGCTGGGGGGAATTTCCTGACCTGTGAAGTATGCTTTCATAGGTGCCATACCGGAGTTGATCAGCAGCAGACTTTTGTCGTTCTGAGGTACCAGAGGGAAGCTTTTCAGACGCAGATGGTCTTTGCTTTCAAAGAATTCCAGAAATTTCTCTCTGATCTCGTTTACACCAAGATTTTTCATAAATATCCTCCTTTTTCTTGAGGGCTCTGCCCTCAAACTCCCGCCAAGGGGGTCACCCCCTTGGAACCCGATACGCAGAAACTACGTTTCTGCCAAAAAAATTAAATTTATCCGCCGAAGGCAAATAAAAAGTTTCGGTCAAGCCTTTTCAAAGGCTTGCGGAGTGTGAGGCAGAGCCTCACGGTTTTATTTGCTCTAAGCGGTTCTTTGGAAGGTTTCCAATTTAAAAAAGCTAAAACCATTTTCGGTTTTAGCTTTTTTGTTATTTAGCTTTGGGGAATGTGATCTGTACCTTAAACAGATCTCCGTCAATTTCCAGTGAAAATTTACCTTTTTGCAGTTCTGTAAGGGAGCGGGCGATATTCAGCCCCAAACCGCTGCCCTCTGTGGAGCGAGAAGCATCGCCCCTTACGAATCGTTCCATCAATTCCTCTGCGGGGATATTCAGCGATTCTCTGGAAATGTTTTTGACTGCCAGAGAAACTTCCTCTGCACTTTGCGTTACATTTAGATACAGACGTGTATTCGGCTGAGCATACTTGCAGACATTACTCAGCAGATTATTCAGTATCCGCCAGCTGAGACTGCCGTCCAGAAAGGCGAATACAGGAGTTTCGGGCAGGCGGATTATGGTTTCCAGCTGGGCAAGATGCAGTTTTTCTTCATATTCTGCCACTGCCTGATGCAGAAGCTCTGCAAAATCTGTCGGTACAGGTGTAACACTCATATTCCCTGTGGAGGCTTTGGAGGCTTCCACAAGATCCTCTGTCAGCTTTTTTAAGCGAGCGGACTGCCTGTCCAGTACTTCCAGATACGCCGCCGCCTGTCCTGTGAGTTCCTCTTTCTTCAATAAATCCACATAGTTGATGATAGAGGTCAGCGGGGTTTTGATGTCGTGGGATACATTGGTAATGAGTTCCGTTTTCATCCGTTCGCTTTTCATCTGCTCCTGTACAGCGATGGAAAGACCGTCGGAAATGCTGTTGAGGTTTTCGCCGTGCTGTGCAAAAGAGGGGAGCATTTTCTGTGTATCTATCTGATAGCTGAGGTTGCCGTTTACAAGCGCTTCTGCACCTGTCTGAAGTTTCTGCATTTGCAGGGCGATATAGCAGAAAAGTGCAAGGAAAGCCAGATTCAGCAATACTGCAATGCCGCCGCCGAAAACATAGGCGGAAGAAATAAGAATCCATAAAACAGCTACTTTCCAGAATATTGGGATAGAAACGACAGCTGTACGGAAAGCAGTCACGCACTGGCGTACAATGCGGCAGAAGAAGCCGAATATCTTCCAGCTGATTGTATTTCTCCACCATTTGCCGAGTTTCAGTCTGGTTATGCAGGTCAGAAGTGTGGCAAGTCCGACTGTGCCGAATACTGCAGTCAGAAGCAGGGTAAGGATGAGTCCTGCCAGACTTTCGTCAGGCTGTGTTTCATAGCTGAGTACAGCACAGAGAAAAAGAATACTCATGCTGCCAGCCAGATACAGGTCTAAAGGAATTTTGTCCTGTATGTTGGGAACGATCCTGTCTGTGTGACTGCGATGTCCTGCTGTATAGAACAGATAAATCGCAGACAGAAGCATGAGGATCAGGCTGCCGATAAAAACAGGCAGGATCAGATTGCGGTAGGTATATACGCTGTCATAAAGCTGGAAACTGAAGGTATAATCATCTGTTACTGTAAGTGGGGTCTGCAGATAGCAGAGTATCTGATATTTTTTATGAACTTCATTTTCTTCGATCTCATCATAATAAAACTCGAAGGGGTAGCTTGCAACCCAAGGGGTAGAAGCATCTGTTTCTGCAAAATTTGTAAACAGGATTTCCTCTTTTTCACTAGCTTTATCCACAATGCGGAAGCGAAAATTTGTGTTTTCTGTGGAAAATTCTTTCAGTAGGGAATCATGTTCATCAGGATTATAGAAAAACCAATTCATAACCTCATTTGCATAATTTTGAGTAACATTATAGCACCAAGGAATTTTATGATAAGGGACTGCTTTGCCGAAAAAGTTATTTTCATCTGCATACAGCAGTGCGACACCGCTGACTGCTGTGGATAACCCCGTCAGAATTGCCAGAATAAAAGCAATCAGTTTCAGTCCGAAAGAATGTATTTTCATGTGGTTACCTCCTTTTCCATTTTATAACCCAAGCCCCAGACAACTTTCAGATAACGAGGCTCGGAAGGATTGATCTCGATTTTTTCCCGCAGGTGGCGGATGTGCACGGCAACCACACCTGCAGAGCCATAGCTGTCTTCGTTCCAGATGCGTTCATAGATCTGTGCGGAAGAGAATACCCGCCCAGGGTGTTCCATCAATAATTTTAAAATATTGTATTCACTGGGGGTCAGATTTACAGGTTCCCCGTCGATGGAAACCTGCTTGGTTTCATCATCCAGTACGATACCGCCGATGCGAAGCTGAGAGGGCGTTTTTTCCAGTCCGCCAAGCTGTGTATAGCGGCGAAGCTGAGAACGCACACGGGCAAGCACTTCAACAGGATTGAAGGGCTTTGTGATATAGTCATCTGCCCCGATATTCAGCCCCAGTATTTTGTCGCTGTCCTCACTTTTTGCGGTCAGCAGTATGATGGGGATATTGTATTGCTCCCGCAGCTTTGCTGTGGCAGAAATGCCGTCTAACTGCGGCATCATAATGTCCATCAGGATCAGATGGATTTCTTCGGTTTCAACGACCTTGAGAGCCTCTGCACCTGTGGACGCTGTGAAAAGAATATAGTTTTCTGTGGATAAATAGATGGATAACGCCGAAACGATATCGGGTTCGTCATCGCAGATCAGAATATGATACATGGAAACACCTCCGTTTGTTTTCGTTAGGTTTAGTATAACGGATAGTATTTAAGAAAAAAGCATGGAAATATTTAAGATTTTCTTAAGGGAAGAATAAAATTACTCGGATTGTAAATGGTTTTATTGACAAAATGAGAAGCGTTTGTTATGATGAAAACAGAAAAAGATTGCCGCCTTTCGTACGGTGGTTAGTCTAATCGTATGTAACCAAAGCAGTTTGGCCGTCTGATTTCCCCAAATCAGGCGGTCACTTTTTATTTCTTCAAGTCATTTACAAGAGAAATAACTCCGATGATTACAAGACAGAATGTAAATAAGCCCTCGTATGTAACCATAAGCAGTCACCTCCTTTCGGAAGTGACTAACCACCAGACGACAATCCTGTGAATATGGTATCATAAAAGAGATTTTTCAGCAAGATTTTACACTATATAAAAACGGCGAAAACCATTGGGTTTTCGCCGTTTTGCTGTTAAAAATATTTCGCTTCTTCCCAAAGCACGATGGTATCTGCTTCGAGGGATTTTTTTACGTCTATGGTGCGCTGGTTGCGGCTGCCCTTGAACCGTAACTCTAAAGAGCGTTCTGCAAGGAGAAAGGGCCCGTCAATCAGGACATCGATTTCTCTGAGCAGGGCAATGCGGTCAGCATTGTTTTCTGCAAGCAGGGCTTCCCATGTGTAGCCTGTATATGCCCATACGCTTAAGCCAAGTCTGTGCGCACCCTCTGCAAGCAGTCGGCAGGGGACAGGCTGTAAAAACGGTTCGCCGCCCGAAAGCGTGATGCCGTCCAGCAGAGGATTTTCTGCCAGTACTGCAAGAATATCCTCTGTTTCTGCCCAGAACCCGCCTGCGGGATCATGGGTCTGCGGATTATGGCAGCCTTCGCAGTGATGCGGGCAGCCCTGTGTGAATATGGTCAGGCGAAGACCGGGGCCGTCTACGATAGAATCCCCGGTAATGCCGCTTACGCTGAATTTCATGCTATCTATCTTCTTTCAAAGGCAATCGTGTATCAGTTTTCTTTGGGTGTCAGTTTTACTTCCGCAACAACGGAATGTTTTACACGGTCACGCACTTCTGCGCGTTTTGCGTTATTGAAGCGGTCCAGTGTGCCAACAAGGTAGCCTGTGATACGTCTGATGCGGTGGAAACCATATTCACCGTCGCTTTCCTTTCTGCCGCATTTGGGGCAGGTATCGCCGATGATGCCGTTATAGCCGCATACGGGGTCACGGTCAACAGGATGGTTGATAGAGCCGTAGCCGATGCCCTGCGTTTTCATGTAGCGGATGACTTTTTCAAATGCATCCAGATTTGTGCTGGGGTCGCCGTCCAGTTCTACATATGTGATATGACCTGCGTTTGTCAGTGCATGATAAGGTGCTTCGAGCTGAATTTTCTTATAGGCACTGATAGGGTAATGTACAGGGATATGGAAGCTGTTTGTGTAGTATTCTCTGTCTGTAACACCTTCGATCGCGCCGAAACGCTCTTTGTCGATGCGGACAAATCTGCCGGAAAGACCTTCGGCGGGAGTTGCCAGCAGGGAGAAGTTCATTTTGTGCTGTTCAGACAGATCATCCATACGTTTTCTCATATGCTTGATAATATCCAGACCCAGATTCTGTGCAACATCGCTTTCGCCGTGGTGTACGCCGATCAGGGCTTTCAGAGCTTCTGCCAGGCCGATGAAGCCTACGGAAAGCGTACCGTGTTTGAGTACTTCACGCACTTCGTCTTCTAGGTTCAGCTTTTCGCTGTCGATCCATACGCCTTCGCCCATCAGGAAAGGATAGTTGTGTACCTTTTTCTTTGCCTGAATTTCAAAGCGTTCCAGAAGCTGTTCTGCAACCAGATCAATCTTTTTATCCAGTTCTGCGAAGAACCATTCGATATCTTTATCTGCCTGAATGGCAATACGGGGCAGGTTGATACTGGAGAAGCTCAGATTCCCTCTGCCCAGTGTGATTTCGCGTTCGGGATCATGCACGTTGCCGATAACACGAGTACGGCAGCCCATATAAGCGATTTCTGTTTCGGGATGGCCTTCTTTGTAGTACTGCAGATTGAAGGGTGCATCCTGGAAAGAAAAGTTAGGGAACAGTCTTTTTGCGCTGACACGGCAAGCCAGCTTGAACAGATCGTAGTTGGGTTCGCCGGGGTTGAAGTTGATGCCTTCCTTCACGCGGAAGATCTGGATGGGGAAGATGGCTGTTTCGCCATTACCCAGACCAGCTTCTGTTACCAGCAGGATGTTTTTCATGATCATGCGGCCTTCTGTGGAGGTATCCATACCATAGTTGATGGAGGAGAAGGGGGTCTGTG
>CALASU010000305.1 GCA_937888765.1 uncultured Clostridia bacterium
TCTGCAAATCAATGTTCCATTTTTTAGCCTCCATTACCTTTACCTTGTCAATGCGTTTTTTTCCAAATGGGTCTTTTTTCAAAAAATTGATGACTGTTTTATATCCATTCATGGTCGTTGGTCTGACACCCTGTTTTGTTTCAATGTATTTTTCCACTAAATCGGAAACTGTCAGACCGCCGCCATCTGCCTGTAAAACGTCACTTTACAGCTAATCTGAAAATCACTTAATTCCTAAGATATTTACCTTTAAAACGGCATTTTAAAATTAGAAAATCGCTTTGTTCCTAGTTGAATAGCATTTTACCGCAAAAAAGAAGACCGTATATGGCCTTCTTAAACTAATTCTATATCATTTACAGCAGACAAAATCATGTCCGCATCTATGTTTTGTTTATGGTTTTGGGCTCCTATCATTAATGCTTTTGTAAGTATCAGATTTAATTTACGAATACTACCTCCACAGCTTCCATAAGCAACCAGGGCTGCATTTTCATCAAATATTCTTCCACTGGCTCCCACCAGATTCATCTGAGTTTCTATATAATCTAAGGCTTCTTTCTCCTGTAAACCTTCAAACTGATAATTCACTGTAATTCTCTGTCTTAAAGCTTCATTGGGCTGACGCATCAGGAGTCCTGTCAGAGTGGGTTGCCCTAAAAGTAATACGGAAAAGCAATTTTTGGAATCCATAGAAAAGTTACATAACATTTTAAGATCCTTGAGAATATCATTATTCAGATACTGCGCTTCATCCAGACAGATCATACAATGTATTTTTTTATTCTGGCTCATAGTTTCAAAATATTCCTGTATGGCACGAAACATGGAAGATTTACTGTGAGAAACTTCCAATCCTAAAGTATGACACATCTGTTTGTAAAATTCCATGGTCGTTACGGTAGAAAGGCAGATATAGTAAAATTTTGTAATGTTGGGATTCAGCTTTTGGGAAAAATACCGCAGTGCAAATGTTTTTCCCTGTCCCGGACCGGCCGTAAAAAGTCCGATTCCCGGATGGTTTTTCAGATATTCCAGACGTCCCTGTACGGCTTTCATATCCTGGGTAACATAAGCGTATTTTGTCTCCAGATCTTTTTCAAAAGGATTATGGCTCATTCCATAGTACTGTTTATACATCTGCACTTCCTCCATACTTTAACTGATATCCATTGTTTCTTTTTGTTTTTCCATTTTCTACTTTATTTGTCCTGCGGATAGGATATTTCTTTTCTTCGTACCATATGTAAGCTTTTTCCATGGCATCCGGAAGAAATCGTATTTCAACTGTACTGCGGATAAACTCCATAGGAACATCATATAAAACCTTATCTATGGTTACAGTTGCATCCCCCCGTACCAGCCTTCTGACACGATTACAAAAACAGTTTTCCAGCCATTCTTCACTGACAGGCATCCTGATATGAGCAAGATCCTGCATATATCTGTCATGGGGTGTCATACCTGTTGCAGAATGTATCGTAGTATTATGTTGTTGTATATAAGCATGGAGTTTTTGATTTAATTCTTCAATTCCTGATAGTTCATCTGTATTCAGGGGATTTAAAAAACGGTTACGAAGGGTTCTGAAATTTCTTTCACATTTGCCTTTGCTGGCCCCATCCCGTACAGGCGTATGGATTAATACTGTTCCTAATTGTCCACAAATCAGGGATAACTGCTCATTTTTGTATGGTGAGCCATTGTCCACATATAGTTTTATCGGTATTCCCCTGGCTGCAACAGCTTCTTTGAAAACCTGCTGGAAATGATAAGCATTATCTGCATAAAAGAAACGTCCTGCTACAATCATTCTGGATTTGTCATCCAGAATCATAATACAATAAGTTCTTCTACGCATACCATTTTCCAGCAGATAAGGTCCATACATGGTATCTGCCTGATACATTCCGCCGACGTATTCTTCTTCGAAGGCTTTCCTGTCTTTCTGTCCCGGTGCACTGGCTCCTTTCAGGTTATGTTTTTTGATATAGCGCTGGACCGTGGTAAGGGACACATCCTGTTTTTTTATGATGCCATCAGCAATAAGCTTATTATAAATTTCTGTGGCATTTATTTTCGGAAATTCCCCCCGTATCTTTACTATGGCAGCCATGGCATCTTCATCCAGTTTCCTGCTCTTTCCACAATCCCTCCGCTGTCGGGGTATCAGTGCCTCAAATCCACCTTTGCGGTAATCCGATTCCCAACAGGCAAGGGTTCCATAAGCATATTTTACATTTTTGCCATCCGGTAGTTTTACCGGCACAGCACTGACACGTTCATAATACTGTTTCTTGGTTGCATCAGGATAAGTACCGTTAAAAGCCGGTTGTATCAGTGCCAGCCGGATACTGGCTATTTCTAACATTGTTTTTTGATTCATTGAAACATCACCTCCGGGTTCAGGGTATCAAATCTCCGGTATTCCTGCCATTCCCAAGGTATCGGCTGTCAGGAAAAGAGAAGTTTACGAGACTGATTTTTGGGCGCAATCTGACACAGGGCTGCAAAAAGGAGCGCCCACAATCTTCATAAAAAAGATGAAGACCAGAATGAAACTTTCTAACAGATACTCCAAAAAAACAGGATAAATCTACTAACTGCTTCATCAGAACACTGTCTGTCAAAAAGCGTTTATAAATTCGATAATAGGTGGAAACAGATATTTGAAAATGATGGCACAACTCATCTATAGTAGGAAATTGTTTTGTGATAGTGGCATAAATAACACGGGTGAGGAAACCAATGCTGTAAGAACTATAGGGAACAATGACAGAAAGCTGAAGTGCATGGGAATGACCGCAGGAACTGCATTCTGCACAAAAAACAGTAATGCGGTGATAAACCGGCTGTTCCTTCTCATAACATACGAAATCTCTTTGGTAGAAACCATCTTTATGAAAGGAATGACCGGGTGCACCACAAACAGGACAGGACTTTATTCCAGTCATAAGTTTATCCTGCATGGAAGTATGAATTTCTATTTCAGAAAGGTTTTTTATGCTATGAAAATGCTTGCATAAATTCAAGAATAATCTTATCATAAGTATGTATTTCAGATGTTATTATCTGATTTGTTTGGAAGAAGGACAATGGCTTGCCGGCTTTGGGGTCCTTCTTCTTTTTTTATTGGTTACTTATAGGATAATAAAAAAAGACCCACAAAAGGTCAATAACAGTAGGAAGATTTTGATGTTAAAAAAGGCAAGATAGAGCTATAAAACATGAAAGTTATAGGAATAAAATGATGTAATCATTGTTTTTTGGATTGGCATAATATGCTGTATTACACCCTACCTTCGCCTGAATCTTGGCAATTTCAAAATTCCCTGTATGTGCCACATCCGCAATAGAAATCTGTTTATTCTCCTGAAACAGTTTTCTGATATCAGCTTCGCTCATAGGCGTATCAATATAAGGCAGTTTATGGTAAACAGCCGCTACGAGTTTGCCCAGCGCATCATTGATACGAGCAGACACATCTTTGCCGCTACTCTGCACACGATCCCCATTTACATAGATTACGGCAGATTTCAGAGCTTCCTGCAGGAAAAGCTTCGCTGCACCGTTTCTTTCTCGCAGTTCCACTTTCTTCGCTTCTTTGATCTGTTCATATTTGGTTACTGTATTCATAGCATCCAAGCGGATAAATTTTTCAATCTGCAGTGCAGAACGAATTTCATCCAGGAATGCTCTGTCTTCAGGCAGCACAACCAGAACGCTCTTGCTCTGCTGCGCAGAAAGCAGTTTCATAGTGATTTCATCACCAATTTCATCACTGTCAGGTGTCAGAATTTTCAAAGTGATTTCATGATTCTGATTTGCTTTATGCGGTTTATCATCTACAATCTGGTTAAATGCAAACGCATATCTGCCATTATGTTCGGAATAGCGATATTTCTTCTCGTCAAACAGCCCGTCAAAAATCAATTCAGATACTTTCGCTGTTACCTCAGTAGATTCTACATGCTGAGATATAATCGCTCTGTTGATTTCCTGCTCTTCATCCGTCAGGAATACATAAATTTCGCCATTCTTCTGTATCAATGTCTGTCTGGCCAGTCGTTTCAGTGCATCCTGTACCTTGGCAGCCAGTGCCATACGATCATCATCAATATGAGAAACCATCAGGCTTGTAATATTTTCAATATTGGCTTTGATTTCTTTTACATACTTAATCATAAATAATGTTTTCAGTACGTTGACATCAAAGCAATCTTCTGTGTGATCCGGATTCAGATATTCATTGTCCAAAGCTTTGATAATGACACTTTTGTGGGAATGATCCAGGAACTGTTCCAGTGCATCATAAAACATATGAAAAGGCACAACTGTACCGATTTCATCATTCTTTACATGCACTGCAGATTCCTTGAACAGTGCTAGCATGGAGCGTTCCCCTTCAGACAGATGCTTACCGGATGCACCATGGGTACGAATAGACGTCAGAACACTTCCCAACAGATTAAACTGATAGGGAATAAAAGGATACACTTCGGAAAAGTTATTCTTATCTGTATATAATTTCTTTTCAATACCATCATTAAAAAGAATCAGATTTTTAATAATCGTTTCTTTTGTATCATAATATGTTGTCAGCGTTTCTTTTGCTGTTTCATTTTTCTTCAGAATTCTTTCTTTGATTACCTGATCCACATTGGCTGCAGACAAAGAAAGTCTTGTATCAAAACGGCCCTGAATCTTAGAAAAGTCATTGCCCTTTGTTTTTGTAATGGAATCAATATCCTGCTGGCTGGTAACAATGATCCATGCCTTACCTTTACATGCAGTCCCCAGATCTTCTGTCACTGTCTGCAGGTTCAGCATCAGTTTGGAGTCATCACCGATATACTGACCAATTTCGTCTACCAGAAATACGACATGGTGGTTATTGCCTTTACAATCAATATATTTACGAACCATATCTGCAAAGCGTTCAATGCTGATGTTATATTCACCTGTAGCCTTTTCACACCAGTTACGAGCTGCATCCTCGCTCATAAAGTCCATATCAGCCAAAACTTCCACTACATCGTCCTGAATAAAGTCAAAGTCATTTCTGGCTTCCGTCCATTCAATGCCATAGCTTTCTTCAAATTTTTCTTTAAATTCTTCAAATCTACCGTTTTCAGACAGATTACGCTCCAGATCCGCAAGGAAAGGAATCGCGCCACAGAATCCCTGCATTTCATTGAATACTTTCAGAAATACGGACACAATGGCATCCTTGTCCTGTTTCCCATTCTGTTCCCCTTTAGAGTCAATATTAAACAAAACAACATCTGTGCTGACAGAAGCAGCCAAGCGCATATCTGCCAGTACCATTCTGTCTTTGATTTTTTCGTCTTCTTCAAAATATTCCAGAGCAGTTTTGCCTTCCACTACTTTATTTTCCAGAAGGTAGGAAAGGATTTTCAGAAAGTGGGATTTACCGCTTCCAAAGAAGCCGGAGATCCACACCCCCATAGCATCTGTAGTGCCATTGATACCACGTTTATAACTTTCAAAGAAATCACGAAAGTGCTTCTGCAATTCTCTTGTGACTACATATTCTTCCAGTTCCTGGCGAATATTCACATCATCATCCTGACCAACCTTGATAACGCCCTTCAGGTTACGGTCAATGGGTTTGGCAAACATCTTTTTCATTTCCATAGCACACACCCCTTATTCAACAAGTTTAAATGCTCTGTAATAATTATCATCCTTAATTTCAGAAAAGAGCATCAGTGTCTGTCCATCATACTTCCCGGGATAAAACATTACGACAGGCACATGATCGATTACCTGATGCAGATTATTCAGTACTGTGTGGGACCGCAGAATCGGATAGCATTTCCCGATCCCTGTCAAAAACACAATGGCTTTTTCAGGTGTATTCTCTTTGATATGCTTTACAATCAAACTATCTGCAGCTGTGATACGCAGCATATTGCCAACGGACTTTGTAATGCGCTCAAAGCCCTTTTTCTTTTCAAATTCATAGCATTTTTCCAGATACCCCTTTGTTTGCAGAATATCTATAATCATTTCATAAAGGTCAAATACCACAATCTGATATTCATCCATAGAAACCTCATTTTTTTTACGAATATACTCAATCCATTCTCGAACATAAAGTTCATGCTGCGCAGGATAGTCAAATACATAATACCCAACCTCATTACCAAGGCCTTTATTCTGTCGGAAAGTTGCTTTACTGATTACAGATTCTGCACGTTCCAATTTTTCTTCCAATGTAGCATTCATCTTAACTCACCCCTGTCAAAGCTCTGATCATTGTTTCCTGTCCGGTTGCTATCAAATATCTTTCTAATGCAATATCTAAGACAGGAGGAGTGATTCGTTTTTCCCTGTCTGCTACACGCAAAAGATTCGCATCTGCCATAAACCCTGTATAACTGGAACGAAGATGCTTCTTTGTACTTTCTTTCCAGCCCAAAATCAATTCACTCTGCCCCTCTTTTTTAGTGAAAAAGGATTTCACATCCATATCCTCTAATGTTTCAGCACCCAGAATTACTTTCTCTCTGTATATTTCATAAATAAATTCAAAAAACAAACGATCCTGTTTTAGAATCGTAATCAGATTGATCAGTTTTTGCGTTGCCAGATCAGAGGTAAGAAACAAATCAACCATTGTATCATCCATAACTTTCAAGCGATTCACAATGTATCCTGCCATGCGTAATGCTCTATATTCTTTTGCTGCGCCAAACAGGTTTTCTTCCACACATTTTTTCTTAATTTCGTCAAAATTCAGTCCATTTTTCATTAACTTAACTGCTTTTTTGAATTCATGGAACCAAAATGACTGCGACATCAACCCTGCGCTATATATCTCTTTCGCCATAATGTATTACCTCATTCTTATTCTACTGTGCAGCCTGCCCTTTTTTCAGGACAGTCAGGAATAATTTCTACAATATCATCCACTGTACAACCTAAATTAGAACAAATGCGATCAATTACTTCCATAGTCACATTTTCATTATTAGCTAGCTTCGCAATCGTATTATTACTGATTCCAGTTAATGCACTGAGATCTTTCTTTTTCATATCTTTATCAATCAATAATTTAAAGAGCTTTTTATAAGATACAGCCATTCTTACACCTCATTTTCTTTCGTAAAAATGCATAGACTCATGTAATTTTTATTATACCACTGTTATATATAAAGCGGATAAAAAGTTTTGCGTTCGTGTGATTTTTTTGCCGAAAACACAAAAAAAGCCCGCTTGCCGGGCTTTTCTCGCTTGCGACTGATTATCTTGCCACCACAGTGTAATCCCCCTAAGGGTTTTTACTCTATGTTTTCTCTATCGAAAGCACATAAACTCTTTTTCCCTTTGCTTCAATTTATCTACAAAATCATTGTAATCAACGGCATTTTCCGGTATATGCAAACCATATTTAATTACACATATATCTTTTCTTTCCGATACATTTTCTTCATATGTTGATCCTTGATTTAAGAATAGCTTTTTACTCTCTATTCCATTGGCTTCAGGATATAAATAGTACCCTTTTTTTGCGTCAAATCTAAGCATATATGCAAGCACCTGAAAATAATCTTCATTTCTTATATTATTTATCGGCTTATATTTTGCATCCGCAATGATCCGATTTTCAGGATCTCTGCCAATAAAATCAGGGTAAATCTTCCCGATGCCCCCGGCAAATAATCTTTGCACGCCAACGCCTGCTTTATTCTTTGGATGATAAAATCTTTCCTCAATCAATGTATTCACATATTCTTCCCACAGCCAGGCTCCATCAAAAAGGATTCCATATACTTTGTGATTTCCTATACCAAACTGCTGCTCCTGATCCTGCAGAATAAGAATGCATAATTGCTGTAAAACGCTATATTCATGGAAATACGCATGACGAACAGCATTCTTTCGATTTGCTTCAATAATCTTTCTTCTGTCTGCGGCTTTATATCCGGGGGTTGCATCTACAATCTGTGCCACAGCATCCTTGATTCCATGAAGCAGTTTATGTCCAATCGCCTTACTTCTGATATACTCAATGGTATGGCGAACCAATTCCGTTAATGAATTATCATAGGAATACTCTCGCTGATGATACGCAATCTTTCCCGTAAAGGGTATATTTTTCCTGATATGCCTTGCCACATCTATTGTCCCTCTGACATTGCCATCGTTATACTGCTTCTGAATATAGGTCTTAAAAATACCTTTTCGCATAGCCTCCGACAGATACTTCGGAAATAAAAACATCAGCAGCAAAAACATCTGCTCTTCCTGATTGGCACTTGTCTGTAAATTGATAAAGTCAGGAAAGTTCAATACCTTTTCAAGCAAATACTGAAAGAAAAAATCATTCTCTCCTTTACTGAATCTGGATTCAATAACAAGCCTTTCCTCTCCTGCTCCTAAAAATCCCATCACATTACCGGAAACATAGTGCTGATTACAGCTTTTCAGAATCATCTGATCTCTGCTCAGATCTTCTGTATCCTTTAACATATTCGGAAAAACAAATACCCCCTCCTGTTCTAATTGCGCCAATGTCTTATCACAGACTCGACTTACAATCGAGGATACTTCATGAAATTCACTTTTTAATGTATATTGATTATCCTTAATCTTCAGCAGCTTCATTTGCATCCCCTTCATCAGGTATTTCATACCCATATGCTCTGGCTAAATCCTTAAGTATTTTTTCTTCATCATACATCCCCCGTACATAATCCTGTAACAGAGGGAACAGATAATCCGTCCAGAGTTTATCAAATCCAAGCTCTTCCGCATTTCTAAAATAAGATGCGCCTACCTGATAATTCTGGTTTAAATCCGGCACCTTTAAAATAGCCTTATTTAATTTATTCATGCGCTTAATTGCATCATTCTTTACTTTTTTATCTTCAAACGCATCATTTAACATATCCTGTGTATCTTCCGCTTTGATTTCTACAAAACGGAATCTTCTTCTCATTGCAAAATCAAAGCTGTCCACAGAGCGGTCAATATCATTCATCGTACCAATAATATAAACATTCTCAGGAATATAGAATTTTTCATCCGGATTTTCATGCATATTGGAATACTGTGTAGACACCTCGCCTGCTTTTCCTCGGTATCCCGGATCAATGGCAAAGAATAACTCCCCTAATATCTTTGATATTTCACCACGGTTGATTTCATCAATAATGAATATATAGGGTTTCATTTTTTCAGTTGTTATATTCATCTTTTGGGCTGCTGATTTTTGTTTCTTAATCTCGTTATATAATGTAAACAGATAAGAATCTGTCTGAAGATTATATTTTCTGTTAAAAAATTTCTTTACATCTCCACTCTTTTTCCATGACCTGTCAGATTCAAGCATCTTTCTTAATTCATGAATATTCAGCTTCAGTTTACTTGTCTTTTCATTGCTCGGGATAAAGATTTCAATACGTTTCTCATCTACATTTGTAATGATAAATTCCGTTTTCCTAGTAGTTTCGAACTTATCTTCCCCCAAATTGATATTTTCAAAAAACTCCGCCATTGCAGCCTTTGCAGAACTTTCCCGTTCTATAACATCTTCTGATTTCTGAGAATCCTCAAAATTTTCCCTTGCTCTGTCTGCAAAACACTTAAAAATACCATCCTGTAATTCAAAGCCCATACTGCCATCTTCATTCATCTTGGGACGAAGGCCTTCCACAAAATCAGAGTAATCATAACTGGGGTGGAACTGTACAAACTCCACCTGTTTCTTCTGTTCGTCAGTTAAATCCGTATACCGATCCGTCTCTCCATTACTGATAATATCTGCGGCTATTTTTTTCGCAAGGTAAGATTTCCCGGTACCCGGCGCTCCTCTGAAAATCACATTCTTTGATGTTAAAAGAATCTCTGCGTATGGACTTTTATATTTTATTATCGTATCTTTCGTTTTCTTTACTTCTTCAGCAGATTCTGCTGTTTTTGTAATTGCCATCTTTATTATCCTCCTTTATTCCATTCTCCCCATTATCGTCTGCAGAATATCTAAACGATTCAGAAGCCGCATTTTCTCTGCCTGCATCGTCATTCGTACCATTTTTCTTTTTCCTGATTATACTCCTGTTGCTGAAATAAAAACAGTATCTTATCTGAAATTCATCAATAAATTTTCTTATCCTTTTTGCTGAAACTTGTTACGAAAAATGCCAAAAAGACAGATATAGAAAATTTCCCGTTATCTGCCTTTTTGTAATAGCCTATATTTTATTTTGCGGATACCGTATTTATCAGTTCCTTCATTGCATCGGTACTGTATCTGCGCCAGAGCAGCAGTCTTCCATGCTTTTGCAATACTGCCTTTACCACCTCTGCTTCATCCAGTACGCTCTCCAATACCTCCGGCAAAGCCCGCTCCAGTATCCTCAGATTGTTCTGCAGTTTTATTTTCATTTCGTTCAGATTTTTCTGATATTCGTCAGCACCTGCAAACAGAAGCATCTGTATTTCCGGAATCTGCATTACATTCGGGATCTGTTTCAGTCCCTCATCCTCTGCAAGTTCCTCTGCTCTTTCTTCGCTTAAATATACATACTGATCTACAGCACGGAAACTTTTTCCTGCTATATCCCAAAGTACATTTTCATCTGTTTCAACAAGCATCTGAACCCCTATGTCCTCTACGGCTTTTTCAAGCACAAGCTGAAGCCACTCTTTTTCATAATGCAGGGCATTGATTTTTCTTTCCAATGCTTCCCGATTAGTGGAAACACAAACCGCCGCTTTTTTCACTTCGTCTGCCAGTTCCTCAGCAGACATATCCGAAAAGCTCCCCAACAGTTCCTGTACATACTGCAGAATTCCATTTGCGCAATACTCGATCATCCATTGCACCTCGGGGGCTGTACCGGCTTTCTGTTCCTGCAGCAGTGTCAGCACTGCTTTACTTTTTTGCAGTCTGTCTCTTTCTTCCTCTTTGAGAGGCTGTTCCTTTTCGTTTGCCTTTTCCTTTTTCTTCAGCTGTTTTCTTACATCCTCCACAGGAGAGTACAGACTGACCTCAGGAGGATTGCAGCAGGTACGAATACGCATATCCAGTTCATCTGCTCCAAAGTTTCGGTTCAGGAAAGATGCCCCAAATCGAAACAGCAGTTCAGAACGGACTTCTGCCCAATTCATTCCTGAGAATGCAGGGCTTTCTTTCAGCAGAGCTTCACTCCGTTCCAGATTCTGCAGCAGCTTTGTCTGCCATACAGTATGTACTTCTTCTATAAAAGTATCCTCTTCTGTCAGATTTTCCGCCGCTTTCTTCACATTGCTTTCTGCCGCCAGTTTTTTCTGATCAATTTCACTGAACAACGGCAAAGAATACAGATACTGCATTCTTCTTGCCCGCAATACACGTTTCTGCTCTGCCTGCTGTTCTTCTGCCAATCGTTCTTCTTCTGCCATGCGTGCCAGTTCTGCCTGTCGTTCTTCTTCTGCACGCCGCTGTTCTTCTGCCAGACGTTCTTCCTCCAACAACTCCTGCAATGCAATCCGCCGTTCGTTTTCTTCCTGCAATACTTCCTCTGCAAACGCCATTGCCCGTTCCAGTAACGTCCAGTCTGCTGCTGTTTTACGGGCAAGTGCGCCTTCTGCAAAGTCCTTTTTCTGCAGCTGTCGTCCGGTAATATCCACATCATCCCGCAGCTGATAGCTCATCAGGCTTGTCATTGCCCGACTCAGACTGCGGCTGTTAAGCACGGCTCTGTCCTGCTCCTCTGTATTGCCCAAAATACGCTTCTTCAACGCTTCTCTTTTTTCCGGATTGACTACTTCATCTTCTTTCTGCTTCATTCTGGTCGTCACATCCAACAGGGTACGGTCTTCCAGTGCAAGTGCGATCAGACGCAGCTGATAGTCACTGCAGTTCTGCAGTTTTTCTTTGCATACGTTCGCCTGCGCATCGTCGCCATCCAGTCCCAGAATTTTTTCTTTCAGTTCCTGCAGGGTATTGACAGGAGATGGAACTTCACGCCCATGTGCAGGATCATTCTTCTTAGCAAGCTTCGCCGCTCCCTGTATGGAAGCCGCACCGTCCGCCAGCCGTTTCCAGTCCTTCGGAATCTTATCCTGATGCTGACGGATATACCCCTGCGCCCGTTCCATTGCTTTTGCAAATGCCTGTTCATTCATCCTGCCGTCCTTGTCTTTCAGGATCGCAAGCACTTCATCATAGGGTATTTTCGGCTGAAACTCTTCATGTGCCACATATCTGTGAATCTGCCCCGCAATTCCCATCTGACGCGCCTTTTCCAGTTCATCACTGTGAATATAACGCATACTGGGCAGAGCATCCTCCACAGTATCCCTTTGCAGAACAGACAATGCAAATATCTGTCTTTGCTCCACATTCAGCCGATTGTATGCCTTAAGATACGTTTTATTCCGTCTTTCAGCCAGAAAATCCTCCAGCCCTTCACGGTTCATTACGGTATGCAGGGTGTGTTCTTCCACTTTCAGAGAGGTATTGCTCACACTGCCAAGCAGGGAATCCGAATTTTTCAGATACTGCCGATAGGTTTCATCCTGCAGCATCTTCTTTACCTGCTGCTGTAATGCAGTCCAGTCAATATGGGTACTGCCCTTGAAAAGATCTGCATGAAAATATTCTTTCAGACCTATTTTCATCAGAGTTCTTTCTTCTGCATTTTCAATCTGCTCTGTCAGAAGCGCATCAAAAATCTGATCTGCCTGTGCAGACGCTTTCAGATATTCTGCCTGACGGGAAACCAGTTCCTTAAATGCACCCTCCTGCATCGTATAAATGCCGACTGCCATCGCTTCGGTGATCGTGCGTCGTTCTGCGGCAAGTCGCGCATCTTCCTGTCCGTTCAGCAGTTCATGCATCAGCAGATGCCGTTCTCCCAGAGAGCAGAACGCATCCACTATCTGCGCATCCTGCAATTCCTCACCCCGATGATTGATATAGAGATACAGCAGAAATTCATTTGCCGTATCTACGGGCAGGAAGTCCGCGCCATCCGCAGACGCAAACCGCATCTGTCCGACACGCTGATGCATTTGCAGCAGCCAATTGCCTTCCTGGTGCAGTTCTTCTTCTTTTGCTCCGGAAAGCATACGCTCAAACAGCAGATCCTGTACTGCCTGCGGCAGATTCTGATAGAGCAGCAGTTTATTTTTTGCCAGTTCCATCTGTTTTTCCGTAGGTGCTTTCTGTACACCCAAAGCCGCCAGCAGCGGAGAACCACTGTTATGCAGCTGTTCTTTCAGATTCTGCATCTGCTCTCTGTCTGTCTGATCCGCCTGCATTCCTGCTTTTTTATGGTCTTCGATATCAACCAGAACAGTCGCCCGTGCATGCAGTCTTTCTTCTGCCTGTAAAAAGATCGCTTCTGTTCCACGCTGGCGTTTTTCGAATTCCGCTATCCAGCCGGGAAGCTTCTGTTCAAAGTCTTCCGCATGCGTAAACAGTATCTTGGACTGTAAAAACATTCGGATACCCGCTAAATCCCCGTCAGAAAATTCATTTTTCAGTCTTTCTAACAAAGTATTCATCGTTCCTGTATTCTTTCTGATCCGCTTTTTGCAGTTAGAAAGTACTTTTTCCAATCTCTTTTCGTCTGTCAGAAGACTGATGCCCTTTTCATGTGTCAGCAGAATTTCTGTAAAATAAGATGCCAGCTCAGGGTCTTCCTTCTGCAGCTTCTTCATACGTTCATCAATTGAAGCTCCGCCCACAGAATGACGACAGAAAGCATCGAAATATTCCTGAAAGCGATTCATCCATTCTTCCCGTGTTTTCTCTGCCCCATGCAGCAATTCACTGCTCATCGCCTGTATCAGCTGTCGTTTAAAGTCCTCACCCAGAGAAAAACGCACCTGCAGCAGTGTCATTGGTGTTTCCAGTCTTTTCAGCAGTTCATTTACATGTGCTGTAAATGCAAACTGATCGCCCATCAGAAGCGTTGTCCATGTTTTTTCTTCCTTAAGCAAAAATGGCAGGATCGGACGCAGGATACCGCCTTTGTAATCAGCCAGCACACCTTTTCTTTTCTCCAGAAGTTCTCCTGCCCGCCGGGACAGTTCCTGTTCCTCCTCTGGAATTCTGCCTTCCAGATACGCCCTCATCTCCGCAAGTGCTTCTTCCCAGCTATATACACCAAAACGCTCATAATTTTCTTCCTGATCTTCTTCCTGCAGACCTGCCAGCAGGGGGCGCATTTTCAGACGTAAGCTCTGCTTCATCTCAGCATCTTCACAGCAGGCATCCAGTGTCTGCTCCAGTTCCTGCATTCTTGGTGTAACCCATTCGCCAATATCCCGCAGGGTATTTTTATAAACAGAAGAATCTTTTCCCGTAAAGTCCTCATACGCTTTTCCATCTGCCAGAAGGAATTCTTCCATACCGCCCAGACGGAATTCATTGATATACGCATCCGCCTCAGGAAGTTTATTTGCCGCCGCTTTCGCTTCCGCATGATCCTGCTTCTGCAGCAACTCCTGTATTGCTTTATGCAGTTTTTTCCCGCTTCCGCTTTCCGTACCGATCTCCCTGCTTTTTGCAAGTACTTCCTGTGTCAGCCCGTACATTCTTACGATGTCCCAGACAGCGCGTGCATTTTCAAATCGTTCCAGACGTCTCGCCGCACGGGATCGCTTATCAAACAATGCCGTTGAATCCGTATCATCTATGTGCTGATACCGTACCGTTCCCGCTTCCTGTGCTTCTGTTCCGAGCAGTGTCAAAAAACGTAATCGTCTGCCTTTTTCCGTATTTTCCAGCCGCTGCCGTTCTTTTTGGGCACGTTCCTGGAAGTTTTCCGCAGACAGTGTACCCCTCAGCATTTCCGGCAGCAGACTGCGCCGAATTTCATCCGCCAGCATCCCCTGCAGGTTATGCCATTCAACCAGAGCCCGCGAGAGGTTCCGTCTTAACAGACTGCGCAGTTCAGAAAATTCTGCATAAGAAAGGATCTCC
>CALASU010000306.1 GCA_937888765.1 uncultured Clostridia bacterium
TGCCCATTTCAGTGGTATAGGTCAGGCGATAATCTGCCGCCGGAAGCTGATCCGCTGCTTCGCCATACTGTGCAAGGTTTACCATTTCCTGCGGATGCTCGATTCTTACCCCCATTGCAAAGGGCTTCTGTTCCAGCACAAAGTTTTCTTTATGCAGTAATTCAAAGGTATCTCTGGCACTATGTCCCAATGCCAGCACAACATCCTCCGTTGCAATGCTCGTACCGTCCTGCAGACATACCCCTGCGATCTGTTCGCCGTTCCATATAAATTCTGTTACCTTTGCAAAAAAGTGTACTTCTCCGCCCAGAGAACAGATTTTTTCACGGATTCTTTTTACCACGCCACGCAGTAAATCTGTACCGATATGCGGCTTTGCATCATACAGAATTTCTTCCGGTGCACCTGCTTCCACAAGCTCTTCCAGTACCTTACGGCATCTGGGATCTTTAATGCGGGTCGTCAGCTTCCCATCAGAAAAAGTCCCTGCACCGCCTTCGCCAAACTGCACATTGTTTTCCACATCCAGTCTGCCTGTTTTCCAGAAATTGTCCACAGCTTCCTTTCTGCTGTCCACATCTCCCCCACGTTCCAGCACGATCGGACGTAAACCCATCTCTGCCAGAAGCAGACCCGCAAACATTCCCGCAGGGCCAAAGCCTACCACAACAGGGCGTTTTTCGGGCTGTCTATCCCCTTTGGGCAGTGTATAGGACAAATCAGGGGCAATGCTGATATTTTTGCCGCTCGGCTTAAATTTCTTTTCATTTTTCAGTTTTGCATCCACCACATATACATAATGGATATTGTCTTTTTTTCTGGCATCCAGAGAACGCTTGAAAATACGATAGGACACGATTTCCTCTATAGGCAGACGAAGTGTCTTCGCCAGCTTCTTTTCCAGCTGTCCCTTTGTGCCGTTCAATGGTACTTTCAGTTCCGAAACACGAATCATTTTTCCGCCCTGCCTTCCCATTCTTCATAAAATACTTCCTGCAAGCAAAGCCCACGGCTGGGAGCCGTAAAACCTGCCGCCTCTCTGTTTTCCGCCTGCAAAACTGTCTGCATCTCATTCGCCTTGCGTTTTCCTTCGCCTACTTCGATCAAAGTCCCTGTCAGAATCCGCACCATCTGATATAAAAAGCCATTGCCATAAAAATGCAGTGTCAGTCTGTCCTCTGCTTCTTCAAAGCGGATATCATAAATCGTGCGCACAGTAGATTTTTTCATTCGCTTATTGGCACAGAAGCTTTTGAAATCATGCTCGCCCACAAAGGCTCCTGCCGCCGCTTTCATCGCTGCCACATCCAGACCTTCAGGACACCAGAAAACATATTTCCGCCAGAATACAGGCGGCTTTTTGCTGTGCCAAATCGTATAGGAATAGTGCTTTGCCTTTGCACTCAGTCTACTGTGAAAACGAGGGGGCATTTCTTCAATCGAAAGCCCTGCAATATCCTCAGGCAATCTTTCGTTCAGTGCATCCAACAGGGATTCGGCAGAGCCTTTCCAGTTCATATGAAAATGGATCACCTGCCCTTTCGCATGTGTACCTGCATCTGTTCTGCCTGAGCCGGCAACCTCGATTTCCTGCCCCGCCAGCTGAGATAAAATCTTTTCCAGTCTTTCCTGTATGGTATTGTCCGTATTGCCCTGCTTCTGCCAGCCATTGTAACGACTGCCATCATAGGACAGTATGATTTTATAATTTTTCATGGGATTCCCCTCTTATTTTACTGCTGCAGTGCGCCCAGAATACCGGGTACAAACTGTTTCTTTCTGGAAACCATACCGGGAACGTGTACCCAGTTTTCCTGTGCAGGGCCGAATGCAGCTTCTGCAATTTCTTTCGCACCTTCCCCAACGAATACCAGATCAGAGGATTCTGTCAGAATATTTGTCAGCAGGAAGAACAGCATTTCATTTTCTTTCACAGCTGTTTTCATATAAGCCGCCATCTGAGGACGCAGCTGTTCCAGTTCTGCCGCATCCATGGAAGAGATCTGACCTGCACCGAAGTTTTTGTCGTTGCCGCTGAATTTTTTGAAATCCTGATAGAAGATTTCTTCGGGTGTTTTACCTGCCAGACTGCTGCCCGCACGGAACATTTTTTCTGCATGATCCTGAATATCAATGCCTGCGATCACAGCCAGAGCTTCTGCCGCCTTTTTATCCTTTGCTGTGCAGGTAGGAGAACGGAACATGAGTGTATCAGACAGAATTGCAGAGCACAGCATACCTGCCATTTTTGCATCCAGTTCCACATCATTTTCCAGATACATTTCGTAAACAATTGTACCTGTGCAGCCAACAGGCTGATTGCGGAAGTATACAGGCAGTGTTGTTTCCAGACTGCCGATGCGGTGGTGGTCAATGATTTCCAGAATCTGTGCTTCTTCGATACCGTCAACAGCCTGAGAAATTTCATTATGATCTACCATGATGATTTTCTTGCTGTCCATGTCCAGCAGAGAACGACGGGACAGCATACCACGGTATTTTCCCTCTCTGTCCAGTACAGGGAATTCTCTGTGACGGATTTTTGCCATTGTGCCTTTGATATCTGTGATAAAATCCTCACTGCTGAATGTGATCAGATTTTCTTTTTTCATAAAGTATCTGACAGGCGCACTCTGGCTGATCATTCTTGCTGTCATATATGTATCATGAGGTGTACTGATAATCTTGCAGTTATTTTCTCTCGCCAGTTTCTGAATAGTCTTGGAAATAGGCGCACCTGTGCAAACTACGATACAGCCCGCATTCATTTCGATACCACACAGTTGGTTTTCAAAACGGTTCCCTGTAATCAGCAGATCCCCTTCTTCCACATAGTTTTCCATCAGGTCAGGATTTGCCGCACCGATCAGGATTTTGCCCTGTGTGATTTCATCTTCGGGGTCACCTACGATCATTGTACCATCAATGGTATCCAGTACGTTTGTATATTTTGTGCGGGACATCGCAAGGATCTTTGTTTCATTGATATCCATATTTGCTGTCGCAATATCTTTTACGGAAATGATACCTTTCAGCTGACCGTCTTCTACGATAGGCATTGTGGATTCCTGCAGATCTCTCATTGTGTTCCATGCGTTTTTCAGAGAAAGCTCTTTATCCAACGTAGGTGTAGGCTTGATTGTAACGTCTTTTACCTGTGTGCCAACGTGTGCAATATATTCAGGTGTTTCCACACCAAAGAAGTCCAGTACATATTTTGTTTCATTATTTACTTCACCGGCTCTTTTCGCAACATATTCGCCGTCACCGAGTTTATTTTTCAATGCAGCATACGCAATCGCAGAACAGATGGAGTCTGTATCGGGATTTTTATGACCAATGACAAATGTTTTCTTTGCTTTTAACATAGTATCGTCCTCCTTAATTTAAAAATGCTATTTCTATTCCAATGGCATCTGCCAATATTTCCTCTATTTCAGTATATCTCATAAAATACAAGAAAGAAAGGTATCAAACAGCAAAAACACTATTTTCGTGAACTTGCTCAGTTCTCGTTCTTCTTTGTATACATTATACAGCGTTTTTCAATATAAAGACAAAAAAGAAAAGTCCTAATCTTTCGATTAGGACTCTCAGAGGCGCCACCCGGATTTGAACCGGGGGTAGCGGTGTTGCAGACCGATGCCTTACCACTTGGCTATGGCGCCAGAACAACTGTAATATAGTATACTCGCTTTTCTCCATTTCGTCAATACCTTTTTTATAAAAAAAAGAAAAAGGGATAGCATATACTATCCCACTCTATTCTGCCTATCATTCAAAAGAAGGCTTTTTCCCTTTTACCGTCCCCAGTTCTGATGTTGGAGAGGGAGTTGATAAATCAAAGAACATCTTTGCTGCCTTTGTTGTACCAAAATCCTTATTGGATCCACTGTCCTGTACTTTATTGAATGCCTCACGGAACATAGCGTTATGCGCTTCTTCCCGATTTAACAAAAAATCAATGGTTTCCCTTACTTTTTTATCCGCAATCTGCCGATACAGATATTCATAAACCACCTTTGCACGCTGCTCAGATGCAATATTAGAAAGCAGGTCTGCACATAAATCACCTGTTACTGTTACATAATCTCCAGTCCAAGAATACCCGCTGGCGTTAATCAATCCGGGATTCAAGCCCAAAAGCACATGTGTCTGAATTTCTCCTGCCTGTACAGCTTCTGCATCCACATCATGTCCATTTAATAGATGAATGGTCTGACCGATCATTTCCATATGGCTCAATTCCTCTGCCGCAATATCTAAAAATAAATCCTTGATTTCAGGGTCTTTGATCCGAAAGCTCTGAGATAAATATTGCATTGCTGCCTTCAATTCCCCATTCCCGCCGCCAAGCTGTTCCTGCAGCAAAGCGGCATACTGCGGATTAGGGCGTTCGATTCCTACAGGATGCAATAACTGTTTTTCATGTTTAAACATAATAAGCCCTCCTAAAAAATTATTTTCTTAGGCTTCCCATAAAACACAATATTACACAGGCAATCTTTTCTTTTGATATACGGATATAAAAAGAAAAAGTCCTAATCTTTCGATTAGGACTTTTCAGAGGCGCCACCCGGATTTGAACCGGGGGTAGCGGTGTTGCAGACCGATGCCT
>CALASU010000307.1 GCA_937888765.1 uncultured Clostridia bacterium
CCGTGGGACGCTGTCCCACACCCTGGCAGGGGAATGATTCCCCTGCACCCCCATTTGAAAATCAAATTTCAAAGAAATTTGATTTTCGTATACGGGTCGAGGGGACAAAGTCCCCCGTAGGGTGCAGGGGCAAAGCCCCGCAACACTGCTTCGAGCGGTTCTTTAGAAGGTTTGGAAACCTTTCACCAAGGGAAGAAAGGTTTCCAAAAATCTTAACTGTTTTTTATCCGCCGCTTTCAATTTCTTATGCTATAATAAAATGTGGTAAACATAACGGCAGAATTATATTCTGCCTTTCCCTTTGTCTTCGTAGCTCAGTTGGATAGAGCGTTCGCCTCCTAAGCGAAAGGTCGTGGGTTCAACTCCCGCCGGGGACAGAAACACCCCTTATCCCGCAGGATAAGGGGTGTTTTATTTTATTTATTTCGTCTTACTCTTTTCCGCCTCCGCAGATACGTTTTTATTGATAACATTCGTCCACAAAGTCCAATGCACGATCCAACAGTTTCCAGTCCAGCACGGTTGTTCTTTCCAGTGCCTGCGGCGCAAAGTCCTCTTTGCCCAGATAACCGTACGAAAGCGGTACATCATCCCGCAGCTGATAACTATGCAGCGTCTTCGCCGCTTCTTTCAGCATCTTATGATATACAAAAGGTGCTTTCACAAATTCCGTTTTAAATTTATCCCGTTTTTCCATGTTTACAAATTCGTGCTGTTTCCCATCTTCCGTCCTGCGTGTAGTCGTATCCAGCATGGTGCGGTCATTCAGCATCGCCGCCAGCAGATTCAGCTGATAGTCATTCAGTACCTGCAATCTTTCTTTTGCCCGTGCAATCTGTTCGTCGCTCTGCTCTGCTGCCCTATCCTGCGCCATGATCCATTTCTGCAGTTCTTCTGTCGTATGCAGATTTACCGCCCGATAGGGTGTATCCCGTTTCAGCACACGATCCGCCTGCTGAATCGAGAAAGAGGTATCCTTCAGCAGTGCAAAGTCCCGCTTCCGCTTCTGACTATGCTCACTGATATACCGCTTTGTCTGTTCCATGGCTTCGCTGAAAAGCTCTGTCTGCACCCTGCCATTGCTCATACGCAGAGAATCGGTCACTGTTTCATAATCAATTTCAGGATGGAACGCTTCTCCGTTTACATAGTCCTGCAGCTGCTTCTGTATGATTCCTCTGCGGCTTTCTTCCACTTCTTCGCTGTGGATAAACTTCACACTCGGCAGTACGCTGTTTTCTTTGACCAGCAGTACTGTCAGCGCAAATACCTGCCTCTGTATACGGGTCAGGCTGCTGTATGCTTCCGCAAATTTCTGATTGACTTTCTGTGACAGAAACGCTTCCAGCATACTGCGGTCTGCCACATTCTGCATGGGTTTTTCTGTATCCAGCAGCGTTTCGCTGTTCATGTCTTCCATGAGCACACCCGACAGCAGGTATCTGCGGTACAATTCCTCCCGCAGCATCTCATCCACTTTCGCCTGCAGATGCAGCGTGTTTATATCTGTTGTCTTTTTCAGGTCTTCACGGAAATAATCCAGCAGCGCACGTCTGAGCGGCATCTGCTGCTCTGCAGGGATTGGCTCCGCATCCGCTTCCGTATTTGGTGTATACGTTTTGATACAGCCCGCAATGATCTTATCCGCAAATTCTGCCGCCGCAAAATAATTCGCCTGTTTTCTGGTAATATCTTTGAACTGTTTTCTGTTCAGTATATACATCCCCGCAGACATCGCCTCTGTTACCATCTTCCGTTTCATGGCAAGGATCGGGTTATCCTCCGTATTGACGTTCTGTCTGCGCAGTTCAGGCTGCTCTATATCCACCTTTTGCTGTCTGGTGTTCAGCAGAAGGAGCATATACATACGACGCTCACGCAATACCTTATACGCTGTTTCGGCATCGTTCGGAGCAAGCGGTTCTATTTTTTCCCGCTGCAGCTGTCTGATATACATATGCAGCAGCAATTCTTCCCTCTCCCGTTCTATAGACGGCATCCGACTGCGTTCTTCCGCGGGAAGTGTATTTATATACGCTTCTATCTGCCGATATGCCTCTTTCAGCCATGCTTCTTCCTCTGTGAGCTGTTCTTCTTTCACATCAGAAAGCATACGCTCCAGCAGACAGTTCTGCACAGCTTCGGGCAATTCGCCCCGTCTGGCAAGTTTCTCTTTCGCCTTTTGGATCTGCTTTTCTCCCGGACGCATCTTCACGCCCAGTGCCGTCAGCAGAGGCGAACCCGTATGATGCAGACCTTCCCGCAGCTCACGGAACAGCTTCTGTTCCTCGACATCTGCCTGAAGCCCCGCTTCTCTGTGTTTCTGAATATCCGCAAGCACTTCTCTGTGTCTTTTCCTGTTTTCTTCTGTCTGGATCTGCTGTACCTGCATCGCCTGTCTGTCCGCTTCATATTTTTCCATCCGCTCCGACAGCACATCCTGAAATGCACCTTGCTCTTTCCAGATAATATCCTGTTCCAGATACAGTTCAAATCCTTTTGTAAATACATCTTTCTCTTTCTGCTCCTGCATCTGTTCATGGTGCTGGGCAAAATAGGTTGTCAGATATTTCTCCAATTCCGCCTTATTGTCCTGAATATGCTCCCTGCAGGTATCAATGGTTTCTTTATAACGCTTCTTATTCCTGAGCAGTGCCAGCCCATCCGGATTTGTCAGCAGGATCATCGTTACATAAGGCCGAACAGGATCATCTTGCTGAAACTCTTTCAGCACATTCGGGATAGAGAAATCATTCAGCTGTCTCTTGCAGTATATATCAAAGAACTCGTCAAAATATCCCATCCAGTAAAGGCGGTCCTTTTGCTCGCCATACAGAATGGCAGGTGCAAACAGGTCACAAAGCTGCTCATAAAAATCCTTCCCCAGCGCAGAATAGCGGCGCTTCAGCAGCAGCAGAGGCACTTCCATTTTCTGATACAGTTCTTCCAGTTTATCCGCAAATCCCTGTGCATCCAGAGTGAGCATGGACATCCAGAAAACATCGTTCCGGAAAATATGCGGCAGAATCGGTTTGAAAATGCCGCCTCTGTAAGCAGAAAGCTGTATTTCACGCCGCCTGAATTGTGCAGACATCTTCTGCTTTTCCTCCGCAGTAACAGGAATTCTCTGTTTTCCCTGCTCTGCCACAGACTTAGAACGCTCTTTCTCCAGATGCTCTTTCTGTTTCTGCAGACGTTTCGGCTGTTCAGCTGAGACAGCCTTAAAACCTTTTTTCTCCAGATAGATCTGCAGTTCCGTCAGTGCATCCACAGTGTACGTCACCCCAAAACGCGCCCGTTTCATTTCCGCAGAAATACTCTTATCCGATAAAATCATCAGCACAGGCAGCATAATCTGACGACAGTGTTCCTGTTCCTCCGGCGGAACCTCATATTCGTCCATCCAGCGCAGAAGACTATTCAGATTTACGGCTGTTTCTCCCAGTTCGATCAATGCCTTCTGTTTTTTAGACCTCTGCGTTCCATACGCATCGTCCTTATATTCTGCAGACAGTTTTGCTGCTGCGTTTGGATACAACCATTTATCCATCAGCCTGTTCTGCTGTCCGCACAGCAGCAATTCGTTCATAAAATTCTCCGAACTGTTTCTGCGCAGTGCTTTCGCCAGTTCCTCTGCTTCCTTTTTATCCTTTCCTTCTACCTTTCTGAGCAGTTCCTTAATGGGTTCTGCAGGGTTATCCTCCTGATATCCTGCGGCAGACAGATTATACGGATTCTCACGGTAAACTACACAGGCTTTCAGTGCCTCTCTTTCCAGTCCGTTTTCCCGCAGGATCTGCCATGCACGGTCTGCTCTTGCAAAATGCGCTTTATTCTCACGCAGCAGGGAATTTTCAGACCCTGCAGGAACAAAAGCGGAATGGAACATATCCTGATCGGACTCCAGCATAAACTGGATACGCAGTTCGGGTATTGTCTCTCTCTTCTGCAGCTTTTCCAGTTCTGTTTCCACAGATTCTGTAAAGGTTTCCTCATTGAGTGTCCCGCTCAGCAGTGCAGGCAGCAAAGTGCCTTTGATCTGATCCGCTTCATAACACGCCAATTTCTCCCAGCGATAGAATGCCTTGCGTACATTCTGACACAGATGATTCAAAAACAGGGAAAATTCCAGATAGGGCAGGGATTCCAGATCCTCAAGTGCTTCAATCTTCTGTAAATCCACACCTTCCACCTGAAACGCCTTCTGCTTCAGCAGGGATTCCAGATTCTCCTTCATCCTCTCCTCATATCTTACAAATGCCTTTCCAAATTCCTGATTTCTCAGGAATCCTTGATTCCACAGCAGATACTGATTGCTGAAATCGGGATCTTTCAGTTCCAGCTGCTTCGTTCTTTGCTCTTCATATTCTTCTATGTAGGCTTCCCTGTCACATACTTCTGCATATCCAAACTGCAGCTTGCCATTCTCATCCCTGAGATACCCATGCTGCTGCAGCAGCCAGTCAACATGCTTCGGCAGTTCTTTTTTAAAACCATCTATCAGAATATTGTCCTCACAGTACTGGAAAATGCTCTCCCATATTTCCACAGGCAGCTCTTTGATGTATTCCTTACTTTTCGGATATGTTTCATAGAACCAGCGGCGGTTCCCCCATACTTTCGTAACAACATAATCCACCACCTGCTTCATCGCAGGAAGATCCTGCTCTTGTTTTAATTTCACAAAGAGATATTTTTCCCATACACAGTACGGCACATCAAGCAGTCTCGCCTCCGGATGTTCCTTTACTGCCTTGATAAATACCTCTTCTCCAAAATAGTCCAGCGCAGCATCCACATTCTTTTCAGAGGTGCGTACTTCTTCAGACAGTCCCCTCTGCAGATAGTCCGATACCACAGCCGCAGCCTGCGCAGGACTGCCAAACAGAAGTACTTCACTGCAGTTCTGTTCCAGTTCCCTCTGCACACGACTCTGATTGAGCGAAGAAATTCCTTTGCTCACAATAAATCTCATAGAACGCATATTCTGAAAGATCTGCTCATTCAGACTCTCTGCCCTTGTTTCAAAGGCATTCTGCTCCATTGCAAACAATTCCCTCACCTGTGTACAGTCTATGGCTGCAATATTGATGCCATGTATCAGACCCATCTCATCAATACGCTCACCGCGTTTCGCATATGCTTCCATTTTAGCAGTGTTTTCTTCTTTCAGCGGAAACAGCAGTGCCTTGTCTGCCTGCCTGCGAAGAATCTGCTCAATATTTTCTTTTTCCCAGTCCTTCCGCCATTCGGCTATCTGTTCCTGTTTCAGCCATTCCGGCAGATTCTTATAGTCTTTCATAGCAGACAGCATTGCTGCAGTGATGTTTTCCCGATAATACAGCAGGTTTTCTTCGATTTCTTTTGTGTATCGGATCACGGTTTCCATCGCCAGAGGGTCGCCCATATCAACCAGTACCTTTTCCGCTTCATCCACATATGGTGCAAGCAGCCACGTCTGCGATGTCCCTTCCTTTGTCATGCCTGTTTCCAGATAGATACGGCGTGCTTTTCGTTTTTCTGTATCCTCCCACAGATTCTGCACCTTTGCCTGCACTGTTTCCCTGCGCAGCTTCAGCAATTCGAGTTCTGCCTTTTTCAGCCGCAGCGCATCTTCTTTAGGCTGATTCAATTCTTGCGCTCTCTTCGTCAGAGTTTCGATCTGTGCTTTCCTAAGCCGCTCCGCTTCTTCCAGCTTCATTTCCTTTGCTGTCTGCTCTGCATTCTTTTTCTGCTGTTCCAACCGTTCCTGAACGCGTCTTTCTGTTTCCAGAGGGGTATGATCATATTTCTGTGCCTGTACAGCACCCGTCTGGAGGTCAAGTACCATTTTTTTCAGTTCCTTTTCGGAAAGGTTATATCTTATACGGAATTCCTGTCTTTCTCTTTCAGTCAGCTCTGCCATCTGGTAGGACTCCAGCTTTTCTGCCTTTCGTTTCTCTCGGAGCAGTTCGCCGAGCTCCTCGAAGGCTTCCCGATGTTCCTGCGTTTCTTCCTGCACAAAGGAGCTTCTTTTTCTGGATGCAAAGAGCTCATAGCTGCGTTCTTTTACCGCCAGCCCCTCTGATACGCCAACTCTCCCCTCCTGCATATCGCCGAGCATACGCTCCAGTTCCTTTCGGGAAAGACCATAGTTTGTTTTAAATTCCTGCTTCGCTTCCTTTGTCAGCATATCTGCCGACACTACAGTCCCCTGCTGCTTTACGTCAACGCTCAGTCTGGCAAGCCCTTCCATCTTGTTATAGATTTTTTGACCCTTTTGCGTATTCACAGGCTCATTCCACGGCCCCCACCACTTCAGCTCCTTATTTTTTTCGGCTGTTCTCAGCTGATTTCCCAGTTCATCATACAATGATGTTTTTTTCTTCTTCTGATACAGCACTTCTTCGGACATATAGCGTTTCCTCCTTATTCAGCATCAGACTTCCATCTGCCGCTGTAAGATATATGCGTAACCGTCGCTGTCGGCAGCAGCGTTTTCACAAGTTTATGAGAAGCCTCCGTTACACAGGGGATCACCAGCTTCGTCTGCGGCAAAAACCGCTCTCTCATCAGAGCATATGCCTGCAGCAGCATCAGCGGCATACGCACAGAGCCCTTTCTGCTGGTATAGAGAAATGCAAGCTCTGCCGCATCCTCACCCAGACTGCGGAAAATCGCACAGCCCTGAATATCGCCGTCTTCCTCCATATCTACCAGACTTACATCCGCAAGTGCCGTTTTTTTGGAAATCGGCCCGATCAGCAGCTGACCCTGCTTTTCCAGAGTATGATTAAACACCGTCAGCAGCTTATCAGAAACCTCCTGCAGGGGAATCAGCCCGCTTACCTTTTTTCGTTTCTGCGCAAAAAAGCTTTCTTCGCCGATTCTGTCCAGTGTAATAGAATAGGCCCTGCCTTCCTGCCGGCACAGAGCGAAGCCCTGCTTTTCCAGAAATCCATACACTGCACCTGCTTCTGCTTTTTCAGGATCATTCTTTTCACAGAAGGTACAGAGGATCTGCATATCTAACTCATTCACAATTTCTGCCGCCAGCTGAAACAGGGCAGTGCCGATCCCCTGACGCTGATACTGCGGTGCAGTCAGCATCCAGTGCAGCACAAACGCTTCTTCATCGAGCATTTCCAGCACCATTGCAGCACAGGCATGTTTTACGCCGTCGCTGTCCTCTCCTGCCGCCCCCAGCAGTACAGTACCTTCCGCAATACTTGCTGTCTGATACTCCTCAGGCAGTAAGGGAAAAAATGCTTCCATGTTGTCCCCTGTCAGCAGAAAGACTTCTGTCTGTATAAATCCGCCTCTGTCATTTTCTTTCATATCCAAGTGCATCTCCTCATTTTTTCCGCTCCGTTTTCCTGTTTTTCTGTCTTTCTGCAAAATTGTCCTTTATGCATTGTGCTCGGCTTCACTTTTTAAGGCATTGTCATATTTCTCCTGTACCGCCTGCATCAGATTCTCCGACATTCTGATACGTTCCTGACAGAAAGCATCTTCCCCGCTGTGCAGTTTATGTCCGCGTTCATTTTCTGTAAAATCCGAACTGTCAAATCTACCATCTGCACTTGCCTTCGCCAGAATCGCAAGTGCACGGGCACGTTCTGCCAACGCACGCAGAATGCCTGCTTTATAGTCATATTCATGCTTTCTCTGCCCCATGACCTCCTGCTTGAGCGTCAGGGGTTTCCCTGTTGCTTTATCTTTCTTATACGGATGCTTCAGGCTCGCCTTATCCACAACGAACATCCCGTCTATAAACAGCTCATTCAATTCCGCCATATGGCTGACCAGTTCCACATCGGACATCGCTTTCCATGCTTCTATATCACAGTCCAGTACCTTTTCGATCCTTGGAGCCAACAGATGTTTTGCCGCCAGATACATACTGATATCCGGAATACTTGTACCAAATGCATCCATCGCCTTAAGGGTACGCAGTATATGCAAATTCCCCGCATCATCATCCTCTTTCATCAGCACAATACTACGATCCATAGAAACACTCTTTTTTTCTTCTTCTGTCAGCCACAGTGAAGGGTGTTCTTTCAGGCGTTTCAGTATTTCGCCCCTGCTGAACATTTTCTGGCTGTAATCACCTGCCGCCGCATCCAATGCAGCCGAAGGCAGTTTTTTGATAGCATCCAATGTTTTGCTGTATTTTTTGAAAATCGGTGTTTTGTTCAGCGTTTTTCTTACAGCCTCTTTCTGTTTTGCTCGCTGCTGTGCTTCTTTCAGTGTCTGCTGATATGCCGCTTCCACAGGTGCATACTGATTACGCAGCGCATTCAGCATTTCTTCTGTCACATATATGTGATAGGTTCCGTCTTTTCCTGCAAGATGCAGGGTAATCGCCTGATGGAATGCTTCCGAGAATTTTTCCAGAAGCTCCAGTTTCTGCTCCAGTTCCTGTTTCTTTCCTGCCTCCATGCGTTCAAAATAAGGCGCATTGATGGGGTCATTCATAATGCTTTCCATCTGTGCAGACATATCCGCCCATTTTGCAAGCTGTCCTGCATTCTCACGCAGATTTTTTTCGCTCAGACTGTCTGCGGTCAGACGAATGGCAAAAATATCATGCACCATACGACGCAGATGGGGTGTTCTCCGATGCAGACTTCCGGAACAGTAATCCATACAGAAGGCATCATCCAGCTGTTTGTTCTGTGCATCCTGCTCTGTGAGGGGCTGTCCGTCCTGCCCCAGCTGAAAACCACGGCAGAAGCTCATCAGAACGCTTCTGTCTGCATTCGCCTGTCTGAACCTTTCCGCATATGTTCTGCTGACCGTTTCCTGCCGCTTTGTCTTCTCTTCCAGCTGCTGCGCAATATCATATGTAGCCGCCGTACCGAGTGCACAGCCTTTTGCTCTGACAATCGCCGCCTTCTGTTTGTCCCTTTTCGATTTTTTAAAAGAAAACTTCGGCTGTTCCTGCTGCCATGGCTGTCCCTGCGCTGTACGCTCCACCTGTACCGCTTCCGCCTGCTGCTGGGCTGCGGCTGTGATTGCTGCGGTCACTTCTTCATTTCTTTGCTGTATCACAGGCTGAGGAAGATCATATATCTGCCACAAAGGATAGACATTTATTTCTTCCGGTTCTTCCTGCACTGCCACACCCGCAGCTTCCGCATTGCTCTGCCGCAGAATCTGTGCCGCTGCAGGGTTAAAATCCTGTCCCAGTGCATGGAGGCGAGGCAGAAAAGTTTCCTCTTCCTGCATGGAGTTTCCTATAGTAATGATCTGCTGCTGCAGTTCTCTTCGTTTTTCTTCATTCATACCCATGAACAAACTCTCCCTTCCTTATTCTTCCAGCATCCGCACAAAGGTATACGAAATCCGCTCTGCCTGCGGCATCAGTGTTGTAATCAGCTTTTCTGCCGATGCCTGCACGCCTTGCACCGTCAGCAGGGTTTCGGCAGGATATTTTCTGCACACACGCACAAATGCCGTACGCAGCATCACAGGCATATCTGCTGCCGCTCTGCTGTATGCCCATGCCAGTGACAGCACCCCTTCACCCTGCGGCACAAAAGCCACAAAAGAACGCACTTTACCGCCATTTATAACAGCCATACTCACATCCGCATCCACATAGGTCTCCGTCAGTGCATAAGGCAGATAATTTTCGTTCCGCGCAGCAGTATCCTGATAAATCCGCTCCAGTGCAGCAGGAGATACTTCTGCAAAGGGTATCGCCGCAGCCGTTCTGTCCCCCTTTGCCCCTGTAAAAAAGGCACTTTCCTCCAGCTTCTCCAAGGAAATACCGTACAGCTTTTCTTTTTCCTCTGTCTGTGTAAATCCATTCTTTTCCAGAAATGAAAGCAAGGCTGTATGTTCCTGTACATCCGTTACCACAAAGCTGATCTGTGCCAGAGCACAGAAGGGCTTTGCCAGTCTGCAAAGCGTATCCACCAGAAGCTGTCCGCCGCCTTGTCTGCGATATGCAGGTGCGATATAAAAGGAATATATTTCAAAACGGTTTTCTGCTGCCCAGCCGCCTGCCGCACCGCAGGCTGTCAGTCCGTCTGCATCTTCCTTACATATTCCCAATGCCAGCACAGGCGCACCCTTTTCGATTTCTGCCGCAATCGCAGGCAGGAGCAGTGAGCGAAACCCCTGCAGATTTTCCTGATTGATCAGACATATTTTCATCAGAATCTCCTTCTTTCTCTTTGTTTCTGTTCTGTTTTCAGACTTTTTGCCTTATCTTTTATTATACTAAAATATCTGTCAAAAAAGAAAGGTTTTTCCTGTAAGACAAAAAATCCCGCCTGTAAGGCAATGAATAAAAATTCCTTTCCTATTCCCACAAAACATCCAAAAAACCTTTCCGTTCGCCAGCTGTTTTTGTCGATTTTTCCGCAAAAGTCTGTAAAAAAATGCCATATTTGTCGAATCCTCTTGACGGATATACAAATATACTGCAAACTAATATATGTAGACTTGAAAACTATATCACGGGGTGTTATGTATGGTACAGATTATCACAGATTCTTCAACACTGTATACGCCTGAAGAGGCAAAAAAAAGAGGCTTTGAAGTATCCCCTCTTTGTGTATCCATCGCTGATCTGGAAGACAGAGATCTTCTGGTCGATATGGATGTATTTTATGGAAAAATTGCTGAAGGGAACCATCCGAAATCCTCTCAGCCCCCTATCGGCGAAGTGCTGGATTTATACGAAAAATATAAGGATGCTCATATCATCAATATCGCTATGGCAGACGGGCTTTCCGGTACATACCAGAGTGCCTGCGGTGCTGTGGAAATGGTAGACAATAAAGACAATATCACAGTCATCAACTCCAAAACACTTTGCGGCCCTCACCGTTATATGCTGGATAAAGCACTGGAAATGCAGAAAGATGGCAAATCCGCACAGGAGATCATTGCATGTCTGCGTCATGCCGCAGACAACAATGGTTCTTTCCTGATCCCTCAGGATTTTGACTTCTTAAGACGCGGCGGTCGTCTGACACCTCTGGCGGCAGCTTTCGGCTCTATTCTGAAGCTGAAGCCCGTTATGACACAGACATCTGACGGCAAAAAGCTGGATAAATTCACCGTAAAAAGAACACTGAAAGCGGCAGTTGCAGCTATCATTGAGCACTGGCAGAAAGAAATTCAGCCCGATGAACGCCACATCATCTACGTTTCTCATGCAAGGGTACTGAATGATGCAAACAAGGTAATCGCACAGCTGAAGGAAGCTTTCCCCAAAACAGATATTGAAATGCTGGATCTGGGTGCGGCTTTTGTAACGCAGGGCGGCCCCGGCTGTATCGCTATCCAGTATATCGAAAAATAACACTATATCTCCAAAGACCTTACGATTTTTCTGTAAGGTCTTTTTTTGTCAAACATTCCCAACAAACCGACCTTTTTTCGCGGCATTTATTGCCTTTTTTATCCGCAGGTTTTCTTTTTCTTTCTCATATATTTGTCATTTTGTTTCAACAGCCTTTCCAAAAACGACAGAATCCTCACATTTTTTCACGATTCATCCCATCCATTTCCATTCCTTTCCGTGTTTTTTATTGTACAAAACCCGATTTTTCATATAAAATGAAAGAACGGGTTTCCGCAGCTGCGGAAAAAATACGTTTAAGATAAGACACGTTTTAAGGAGGCATAACATGGGCGGTTTTTTTGGCGTAACATCCAAAGAAGATTGCGTACTTGACATCTTTTTCGGTGTGGACTACCATTCCCATCTGGGTACAAAAAGAGGCGGTATGACAATCTACAGTAAGAAAAAAGGATTTCAGCGTGAAATCCACAACATTGAAAACACTCCCTTCCGTACAAAATTTGAAAATGATCTGCTGGATTTTGAAGGCTGTGCAGGTATTGGCTGCATCAGTGACAATGACCCCCAGCCTCTGCTGGTTCGTTCTCATCTGGGGCTGTATGCCATTACAGCAATCGCTGCCATCAACAATGCTGATGAACTCATAAAAACAGAGTTTACAGACCGCAGACAGCAATTTATGGCACGCTCCACAGGCAAGGTAAACGAAACAGAACTGATTGCGGCACTTATCAACCAGAAGGATGACATCGTAAGCGGTATTCTGTATGCACATGAAAAGATTGAAGGTTCCGTTACTCTGCTGATCCTTCAGGAAGACGGCTCTATCATCGCCGCAAGGGATAAAATGGGAAGGCTTCCCGTTATTATCGGAAAGGACGAAAACGGACATTGCGTCACTTTTGAATCCTTCGCTGCCGAAAAGACGGGATACAAGATAATCCGAGGGCTCGGACCCGGTGAGATAGTCAAGCTTACGCCGACAGAGATGACGGTCTTGGCACAGCCGGGCGAAAAGATGCGTATCTGCGCGTTCCTTTGGACTTATTACGGATATCCAAACTCATCGTACGAGGGAGTAAACGTAGAGCTTTCGAGAAATCGCAACGGAGCGATAATCGCGGCATATGACAGAGAAAACGGTATTGCACAGGATATAGATTCGGTCTGCGGCGTTCCCGATTCCGGAGTGCCTCACGCGATAGGCTACGCAAACGAGAGCAAAATACCCTTCAGCCGTCCGTTTATAAAATACACGCCCACCTGGCCGCGTAGCTTTATGCCGCAGAATCAGGCTCAGAGAAACCGTATCGCAAACATGAAGATGATACCTGTAAGTGAGCTTATCAAGGGAAAGAAGCTATTGTTCGTCGATGACAGTATAGTTCGAGGAACACAGCTTCGCGAGACTGTTGATTTTCTCTATACGAACGGAGCCAAAGAGGTACACGTGCGTTCGGCGTGTCCGCCTATAATGTATGGATGCAAGTACCTGAATTTTTCGAGAAGTAACAGCGATATGGAGCTTATAGCGAGACGTACGATACACGAGCTTGAGGGTGAAGCGGGTCACGAGCATATAAGCGAATACGCAGATCCCGAGACCGAGCGCGGAAGAATGATGCGCGAGGAAATACGCAAA
>CALASU010000308.1 GCA_937888765.1 uncultured Clostridia bacterium
CACGAACAACACGTTCCATTCTGGACAGACCGATTCTGAACTGGTTCTGCAGCAGTTCACCAACAGAACGGATACGTCTGTTGCCCAGATGGTCGATATCGTCTACATTGCCGTAGTCGTAATCCAGATGGATTACATAGTTGATGGAAGCAAAGATGTCTTCCAGTGTGATATGTTTGGGCAGCAGTTCATTGATTCTTTCTTTGATTGCTGCTTTCAGTTCTTCTGCTGTTTCGTTTTCTTCCAGAATCTTCACCAGTTCAGGATAGTAAACTTTTTCCTTGATGCCCAGTTCATCTGCTGTCAGACCAAATTCTTCAATATAAGAATCAATTGTAACTGCACGGTTGGACAGAACTTTTACGCTTCTGTCTTCTACTTTGATAAAGATGTGTTCCACACCTGTATCCTGAATCTGGTCGCACAGTTCTACTGTCAGCAGTGCGCCTTCTTCTGCCACAACTTCGCCTGTCATAGGGTCAATAACAGCTTCTGCCAGTTCTGCACCGCGTACACGGTTTCTCAGAGCCAGTTTCTTGTTGAATTTGTAACGGCCAACCTTTGCCAGATCGTATCTCTTAGGATCAAAGAACATACCATTCAGCAGGGAAGCAGAGCTTTCTACTGTAGGAGGTTCGCCGGGACGCAGTTTTTTGTAAATTTCGATCAGACCTTCTTCATAGGATTTGGAAGCGTCTTTTTCCAGCGTTGCCAGGATCTTGGGATCTTCGCCGAACAGTTCTTTGATTTCCGCATCGGAGCCAACGCCCATTGCACGGATCAGCACTGTTACGGGAACTTTTCTTGTTCTGTCAACTCTTACATAAAATACATCGTTGGAGTCTGTTTCGTATTCCAGCCAGGCACCTCTGTTAGGGATTACTGTGGAAGACAGCAGTTTCTTACCAACTTTATCGAAATCAGATGCATAGTAAATACCGGGGGAACGAACCAGCTGAGAAACGATAACACGTTCCGCACCGTTGATGATGAATGTACCTGTTTCTGTCATCAGAGGGAAGTCGCCCATGAAGATTTCCTGTGTCTTCAGTTCGTCCAGTTCTCTATTGTACAGGCTTGCTTTTACTTTCAGAGCTGCTGCATAAGTAGCATCTCTTTCCTTACAAGCTTCAATAGAATATTTAGGTTCGGAATCCAAAGAAAAGTCAATGAATTCCAGAACCAGGTTGCCGCTGAAATCAGTAATAGGGGAAATGTCTTCAAAAACTTCTTTCAGACCTTCGTCCAAAAACCACTGATAGCTGTTCTTCTGCACTTCGATCAGATTGGGCATTTCCAGAACTTCGTTGATTTTGGAATAACTCATTCTGGTTGTGTCGCCAAGCTGAAGCGCACGAATTCTGTTTTTTTCCATCTTGTCACCTCTCGTTAATCTAACCTGCACCGACAAAATCGCCGCCTTTCGGCGGATAACGGGTGCCGCACGGCAGCCCCGTTCCTATCGAACACAAAAATTTAGAATTTTCTAAACAAACATAGACCTTTGCCTGCCCTACCTTTGATCAGTAGTCCATGACAAAAGCCTGCCCATTTAAAAAATCCTATCACCATAACCAAATGAACTGCGAATCCTTTTTCGCCGTTCGCATATACTCTGAACAAAAATCACATCCTCAGCACCTGATTTACAGGCATTCTGCTGATAAAAACCCACGAAAAACCACATTTCTCCAAAAAAACTGTTGAAATCTGATTTCCTTTGTGCTATACTCGTTAGCATCATGGGTTGATGTGCGTGTTCGCCAATGTGGTAGTATTTTACCATACAGGCGTCGTACTGTCAAGCCTTTTTTTATTGTTTTTGCCCGATTTTCAAGGCTTTTCCCCCTTTCTGCCCCAGAGTGCAAAAACAGGGCTTCGTCCTTTTTGCCAAACGATCTTTTTTGTGTCCTCTGCTCATTTTTGCGTATTTTTCTATTAAATAACCACTTTGCACAATAGAAATCCATTTTCTCCATCTTAATTTCAGTACTTATTTTCCAGAAAATATTTTTAAAAATCCGCATTTTTATGAATTATTTTTGTATTTTTTCAGAAACATCTGTATTTCAACATCAATTCCTTTACTTCTTTTAGAATTCCTGCTACACTAAATACTTGATTTCATATGAATTTCATTTTATATGGTTAAGTTTATAGAAAGGATGCGAATACCTTGCATACAGTAAAACAGAATTATCAGATCCTGCTGGAAAAAACCATCAAAACCCTTGCCAAAGAGGGCAAACACCCCCGTCTGCTGCTGCATAGCTGCTGCGGCCCCTGCTCTTCTTATGTGATGGAATATCTGGCAGAACATTTCGATATTACAATTTTTTATTATAATCCCAATATCTCCCCCGAAAGCGAATTCCGTTTCCGTGCGGAGGAACAGGAACGTCTGATTCGGGAAATGGGTCTGGGCGTTCACTATCAGCTTGGCAAATACGATCCCGAACGCTTCTTTGCACTGGCAAAGGGACTGGAACACGAAAAGGAAGGCGGCGAACGCTGCTTTAAATGCTATCGTCTGCGACTGGAAGAAACCGCACAGCTTGCAAAGGAACAGGGCTTTGATTACTTCACAACCACCCTTTCCATCAGCCCGCACAAAAACGCACAGGTATTGAACCAGCTCGGCGCAGAAATCGCCGAAGCCTATGGCGTGCCTTATCTGTTCTCTGATTTCAAGAAAAAGAACGGCTACCGCCGTTCCTGCGAATTATCCACAGAATATAACCTCTATCGACAGGATTACTGTGGATGTCCCTTCTCTAAAGCAGAAGCAGAACAACGTAAGGAGGGTCTGCAATGACGCAAAAAAACAAGGGGGTCTGCTGTATCCTGCTTTCCTCCTTTTCCTTTGCTCTGATGAATCTGTTCGTCCGCCTGTCTGGCGATCTGCCATCGATCCAGAAGAGCTTCTTCCGTAATTTCGTAGCTATGCTTTTCGCACTGTTTATCCTGCTGAGAGCACGCCCCGAAATCAAACTGGATTTGCAATCCAAAAAATATCTGCTGCTCCGCTCTATTTGCGGCACTGTCGGGATTCTGTGCAATTTCTATGCCGTAGATCATCTGGTACTTGCAGATGCCTCCATGCTCAATAAAATGTCGCCATTCTTCGCCATTTTATTCGGCATACTGATTCTGAAAGAAAAAATCAATCTCTTTCAGGGGCTTTCCGTTGTGGCAGCATTTACTGGCGCATTGTTTGTTATCAAGCCAAGTCCGCAGAATCTGGCTTGTTTTCCCGCACTGATCGGACTGCTCGGCGGTCTGACTGCGGGTATGGCGTATACCTATGTACGGGCATTGGGCACGCGCGGGGTCAAAGGGCCGTTTATCGTGTTCTTTTTTTCCGCATTCTCCTGCTTATGCACCCTGCCATACTTGATTTTCAACTATCATCCCATGAGTGCATCTCAATTTGGCATACTGCTTCTGGCAGGACTTGCCGCAGCCGGCGGACAATTTACCATTACCGCCGCTTATACCTATGCCCCCGCCAGAGAGATTTCGGTCTATGATTATTCGCAGATTCTGTTTTCAGCGATTCTGGGCTATTTCGTATTTGGACAGGTTTCCGATATTTACAGCTGGATTGGTTACTGCATCATCACCTCTACTGCCATAATCATGTTTATTCGTAATAACAAAACAGCATAAGGAGAATATCATGCTTTTAGAAAGAACTTTCAACACACTCAAGCAAATCGGCAACGAGCGTCTGCAACTGCCGCTTTTCTACGAAAGCCCCATTTCCCTGCGCTTTGAAACAGGCGATCCCTCGCTTGAAATCTTCCTGCAGGAAAAACAGCTGAATCCCACTTATCTGAGAAGTGCTGTCTGGCGCACCTTATTCCTTTATGAAAAAATCGCTCCGTTTGATACATTGCTTTGGGTGCTCTACCGCACACCCGATGTAACAACAGACGCAGAAGAAACCATCGACCGTTTCTGTAATCTGAATAACCTGCCTGATCCCGCCGAGATCTATCAGCAGGAGGTTACCACTGCAGCCGAAGAACCTATGACCCGCATCCTGCTTTTCTGGAATCTGGAAGAAACCCCTTTTTCTTTCCGTCCGCTTCTGGAGGAAATCGTAAAATCCGATTTTACAGGACTTGGCTTTCGAGAACTCTCCTCTGCAATCTTCTTTTTCGATACAAAAAAACACATCCTGTTCCACCCCTATGACGATCGGGGTGCGGATGTGGTCGCATCAAATACAGAGGATATTCGCTTTTTATATGAGGACTGTAACAACTGGCTGCTCGATTATGATATAGAACGTATGCATCAGACTTTTCAGATCTGAAAAAGCCTCTGTCTTTTGACAGAGGTTTTTTTGCATAGAGAAAAGGGACGGATTGCTCCGTCCCTTCCGAGTTTTGCTTAAGTCTTGTAATCGAACTTGATTAGATAATCAGATTAAAATTATACCAGACCCTGAGCCATCATAGCTGCAGCTACTTTCTTGAAGCCAGCGATGTTAGCACCTGCTACCAGGTTGTAACCCATACCAGCAGCTTCAGCAGCTTCTACAGAGATAGCGTGGATGTTTTTCATGATACCAACCAGTTTAGCGTCAACTTCTGCGCCTTCCCAGCTGTATCTCATGGAGTTCTGAGCCATTTCCAGAGCGGAAACTGCTACGCCACCAGCGTTAACTGCTTTAGAAGGAGCAACGATAACGCCTTCTTTAGCCATAGCGTAACCCAGAGCTTCGTTTGTTGTAGGCATGTTAGCTACTTCGATGTAGTATTTTGTGCCGTTTTCGTCCAGGATCTGTTTGATTTCTGTCATACCGATTTCGTTCTGGTATGCACAAGGCATAGCGATGTCAACTTTTACGCCCCAAGGTTTCTGACCGGGGAAGAATTCAACGCCGAATTTTTCAGCGTAGTCCTGAGCACGGTTTCTACCGGATGTTCTCATTTCTACCATGTAGTCGAATTTTTCCTGTGTTGTGATACCTTCGGGATCGTAGCAGTAACCGTCGGGACCGGACAGAGTAACTACTTTACCGCCCAGCTGAGCTACTTTCTGAGCAACACCCCAAGCTACGTTACCGAAACCGGACATAGCTACTGTTTTGCCTTCGAATGTGTCGCCTTCGTGTGTCAGAACTTCGTTTACATAGTATGTAGCACCGTAGCCTGTTGCTTCGGGTCTGAACAGGGAACCGCCGTATTCCAGACCTTTACCTGTCAGAACGCCGTTTTCCCAGCAGCCTTTGATTCTCTTGTACTGACCGTACATGAAACCGATTTCTCTACCAGCTACGCCGATGTCACCAGCGGGAACGTCAACGTCGGGACCGATGTGTCTGTACAGTTCTGTCATGAAAGCCTGGCAGAATCTCATGATTTCCATATCGGATTTACCGTTGGGGTTGAAGTCGGAACCACCTTTACCACCACCGATAGGCAGACCTGTCAGAGCGTTTTTGAAGATCTGTTCGAAGCCCAGGAATTTAACAACGCCGGAGTATACGTTGGAAGCGAAACGCAGACCACCTTTGTAGGGACCCAGTGCAGAGGAGAACTGTACTCTGAAACCTCTGTTTACGTTTACTTTACCAGCATCGTCAACCCATGTTACTCTGAAGGATACGGATCTTTCAGGTTCAACCAGTCTTTCCAGCAGACCCATTTTTTCATATTCGGGGTGCAGTTCTACTTCTTTTTCGATGGAAGCGAATACTTCTTCTACTGTCTGGATGAATTCGGGTTCGTGTGCGTCACGTGCTTTAACCTGTTCGATTACGCGTTCGATATAAGCGTTCATAACTCTATGACCTCCTATTGTATATAGATAAACAATAAAATTTTTTCCGCACGGTTGCCATGCGGGCTTGCTCTATGCGGTTAGAGCAAACAAAGAAAGGGCAGACCAATTTTCTTTCTTATGAAAGAATCTTCGGCTCGCTTCTTTCCGTGAATATTATAACACATATTTCTGAGTTGTGTAGTATTTTTTTCAAGTTTTGGAATTATTTTTACACAAAAATTCCCTTTTAAAATTATGCAAAAAAACGTCTTGGCTTTTTTTTCTAACTATGTTGCAAAAAGCACATCTTTTTGCACAATAAACCAAACTCCCAAAAGCTTTTCAAGGGCATTTTGCACAGAACACAACAGAAAGACACTTGTCTTTCGACAAGTGTCCTGTGATTTTTGTTATTTGTCTGTCATTTCTAAACTTTTTTTCAGCAACAGAACTTTATCAATCTCTTAGTCCTCTTTGCTGCCAAACATCTTCTTGAAACCAAAGCCGCCGCCGGATTTCTTTTCCTGTTCATTTGCATCTGTCATAAATTCGATATATCTGCCGGTACCGATTGCTACACAGCTGACTGCATCCTCTGCAACCACTGCATGAATCCCTGTCTTGCTTTCGATCAGCTTATCCAGACCATACAGCAGACTGCCGCCGCCAGTCATAACAATACCGCGTTCATAGATATCCGCCGCCAGTTCGGGGGGTGTTTTTTCCAGTACACTGTGTACCGCGTCCGCAATCGCCACTACGGATTCCTGCAGTGCTTCCAGCATTTCATCGGAAGTTACTGTGATATTCTTAGGCAGACCTGTAATCAGATTTCTGCCGCGTACATCCAGTGTCACCGTTGCTGTACGTTCAAACGCTGTACCGATTTTGATTTTCAGTTCTTCTGCTGTACGTTCCCCGATCAGTACGTTATGTTTCTTTCTCATATAACGAATGATTGCTTCGTCGAAGTTATCGCCCGCAATCTTCAGAGAGTTGCTGACTACTGTACCGCCCAGAGAGATGACTGCAATATCTGTTGTACCGCCGCCGATATCCACTACCATGCTGCCGCATGCCTTGCCGATATCAATACCGGAACCGATTGCTGCTGCAATGGGTTCTTCAATGATATGCACGCGTCTTGCACCTGCCTGACGTGTCGCATCCTCTACTGCTCTTTTTTCTACTTCTGTTACGCTGCTGGGTACACATACCGCAATCGTGGGCTTCACGAAAGAACGCTTGCCCATTGCCTTTTCGATAAAATACTGTAACATCTGCTCTGTTACATCATAATTGGAGATAACCCCTTCACGCAGAGGACGGATCGCAACAATATTGCCGGGTGTTCTGCCCAGCATTCTTCTTGCATCTTCCCCAACTGCCAGAATGGAATTGCTGTCCTTGTCGATTGCAACAACAGACGGCTCTCTGATGACGATTCCCTGTCCCTTGATATATACAAGAACAGTGGCAGTCCCCAGGTCAATCCCGATGGTTTCCCCAAAGCTCATAAAATCAAACATATCTTTACTGCTCCTTTGTGCTTTTTGTCTTCTATTCTTACATTGTTCTTTATTTACCAAAAAAAATTTTTCTTTTTCCAGTATATCAGTATAAAGGAAACCTTGCCGATTGAAAAGCGTTTTCCGCAAAAATCAGCAAGTTTTTCTTTTCCTTTTGGTTCTACAGTTTGTTTTGCATCACTTCGATGGCTTTTTGCAGCTGTGTATCTTCTTCTTTAGGAATATTTGCTATCGCACTGCCCTGATAGATTTCGGGAAGCTCTACCGTTTCGTGCGGCTCAATCCCTACCTCATGGATAGAAGTGCCGTTCGGTGTATAATATTTCTGAATCGTAATGTTCAGTGCAGACCCGTCAGGCAGCGTAAACAGCCGCTGCACCAATCCTTTGCCGAATGTCGTTGTCCCTACCAGCGTTCCCGCCTCCAGATCCTTTACCGCACCTGCCAGAATTTCCGACGAGCTGGCACTGTTTTCATTTACCAGTACCACCAGCGGAATGTCCATATAGCTGCTGTCGCATTTCAGATCACTGCGTCTTTCTTCCTTATCTAAGGTATATACCATCGTCCCCTCCGGCAGCAGTTCTTCGCCAATCTGATACACCGAGCGCACCAGCCCGCCGGGATTGTTTCTCAGATCCAGTATCAGACCTTTCATTCCCTGCTCCTGCAGCTTCGCCAGTTCTTCCTTGAACTGGGCATGGGTATTTTCCTTGAAACCGCTCAGCATGATATATCCGATTTTCTCATTCAGCATTTCGCCCTTCGCGGAATGTACCTGCACATTGCTTCGCTTCGCTGTCAGCTCCAGCGTTTCATTGGTTTCCGGTCGGAATACCTTTACAGTAACCTCCGTACCGGCTTCCCCCTTAATCCGAGATGCCACCTCAGAAAGTGTCAGCCCTCTGGTATCTTCCCCGTCTACCCCAATAATCCTGTCTCCGCTTTTGAAACCAGCCGCCTGGGCAGGCTCATCCGGCATGACATAGCTGACGATGACCTCGCCCTCCTGTGTGATATATACTTCGATGCCGATGCCGTCAAAGGTTCCGTTGGTATTTTCCATATACTGCTCGAGACTTTCCTTCGGCAAATAATATGTATATCTGTCGCCAACGCCAGCCATCTGTCCTGCATACAGAAATTCATCCACCAGATCCTTTTCATATTCATCCACATAATAGGCATCCAGATAGTCGTCGATCATCTCCAGCTTCGCAGCACGGCTCAACTCTATCTGAAACGGGAGCAAGTGCCACGGAATGATGCGGCTGACCATTTTGGGCACGGTACTTATCACAGCCACCAGCACCAGTGCCGCGGCAAAGCCTTTCCAGAATTCTTTTTTCTTCACTCTCAATCGCCTCGTTTTCTACATACCTTTTTCATAGTATGTGTTTCCTGTAAAAATTATCCTTATAATCAATAATCCTATTTCCTTCCAGAAACCAGGAAAGGGGAACCATCCTCTCGGATGCCTCCCCTTCTGCCTTCCCATATACGGGAAAGGGATATTTGATTTTCGCCGAAATGCAGCGTTTTTATACACGCAGATGCTTACGGATGGAAGTGATACTGCCGACTACCCCCAGACCGATACCAAACACGATGCCGAACGGAATCAGCACCGCAAATACCTCACCCGCTACAAGGAACTGGATAAAGTGGATCATAGGCAGATATTCAAAAATCATACCTGTTACCTTTGCATAAATAGGGAAACCCAGCAGCAGGGGAATAACTGCCCCAATCATGCCGATCATAACGCCTTCGATTACGAAAGGCCAGCGGATAAACCAGTCTGTCGCCCCAACGTATTTCATAATATTGATTTCTATTCTTCTGTTTACCACGGAAATACGAATGGTATTCATGATAATCATAATGGAAATCGCCCCCAGCACAAGCATAATCAATGCACTGGAAACATTAAAGATACGATTCGCTTTCATCAGCACTTCTGTTTCGGTCTGACCATGACGCACATTGTCAATCCCTTCCACTGTTTCCAGTGCTTTCAGAATATCTTCCTGATATTCGATCCCTTCCATGGAAATCTGGAAAGAATGGGAAAGAGGGTTATTGCTTTCATCCAGACCTTCAAAAATATCTTCCTCTGCGCCCCAGTCCTGCTTCAGTGTTTCCAGAGCATCATTTGGAGAAATATAGCGTACATCCTCAACATGTTCGATCATGCCGATGCTGTTTTTCATTTCTTCGATTTCCGTACCTGTCAGCTCGCCGTTCAGAAATACAGAAATGCCGATGGAATCCTCCATCTGGTTGAGCATATGCTTCAGATTGCTTCCCACACAGTAGGAAAATGATAAAATAGAAATACAGGCAGCAACCGCCACGATGGAAGCTACTGTCATCAGCAGATTTTTCTTTAAATTGCTGAACCCTTCTGCTAAAAAGTATCTGATTGTACTAGGCTTCATCGCTATAACCACCTCTTTTAATATCCTTCACAATATGACCATCCTGCAGAGTTACTACACGCTTCTGCATTTCATCTACAATATCTCTTGCGTGGGTCGCCATAACGATGGTTGTCCCTCTTCTATTGATATCCTCCAATAGATCCATGATCCCCCATGCTGTTTCGGGGTCAAGGTTACCTGTCGGCTCGTCACAGATCAGGATAGGAGGATTGTTCACGATTGCTCTTGCCAGAGCTGTTCTCTGCTGCTCACCGCCGGAAAGCTGATTGGGCAGGCTTCTGCCCTTCTGTCCAAGCCCCACCAGAGAAAGCACCGCAGGCACGTTTCTGCGGATGACACGGGTAGGCGCTTCAATGACACGCATCGCAAACGCTACATTTTCATATACAGTCTTGTTGGGCAGCAGACGGAAGTCCTGAAATACAACCCCCAGACTGCGGCGCAGATATGGAATCTGTTTTCTGCTCAGTTCATTTGTTTTTACTTTGTTGATTGTGATCTCCCCGCTGGTAGGGTCAAGCTCTTTCAATAACAGCTTCATCAGTGTAGATTTACCGGAGCCGCTGGAGCCGACGATAAACACAAATTCCCCTTTTTCGATGTGCAGATTGATATTCTCCACACCTCTGGAACCATTGGGATACATCTTCGTTACGTTATTCAGATGGATCATAACGTATCTCCCTTTCTTTTTGTTTTTCTTCCTTAATTATTACGATATTACGACATACACTTCCCTTTTTCGTGCTTGCTCATCATTAAATTATAGCATAAACCCCGTATCCCTACAAGATAAAAAAGCATTTCGCTTGGCGAAATGCTCCGCCTGAGGCGGTGTCGCTTGCGACTAATTACCTTGCCGCCGCAGTGCGATCCCCCGGAGGG
>CALASU010000309.1 GCA_937888765.1 uncultured Clostridia bacterium
AACTGTCCTGCGGAACGCACTAAGAAACCATCAATTTCACTTTCCAGCAGACGGTCGATTAAAGGCTGTTCTTTTTCCGCATTCCATTCTCTTGCTACTCTGGGCAGAGCCGCATAGAAAGAAACGCCCTGATTATGGCATTTTTCAATCAGCTTGTCCAAATGTTTTTCCATATCCTCGGACACTTCATAATATACTCTGCAAATGCCCTTTGCCTGCAATACTGCATTCAGCTGTCCCTGATTCATCACCACAGCTGTCAGTTTCTTTCTGAACAGGAAAGGTGCTTTTTCTGCTTTCTGCATGGAAATATCGCCTTTTGCTTTGCGTTTGGATTTTTTCAGAATTGCCGCTTCCAGTGCCGCACACGCTTCACGGCGTACACGGTTTACTTCACTGACACTCACATAAATATACTGGTCGATTTCTGTCTGCAGATCTTCCAATACAAAAGGAGTTGCCCCCATTTTATTCACCAGTTCTCTCAGTTTCATAGGAAGCATAGGAGAACTGCCCGCAGGTTCTACAATTGCACCGCTTACAAATACACTGCTTCCTGCATTATCCCACAGCTGCAGAGAAAGGGGTTCGCCCTCTTTTACACGCAGCATACCATAAATAGGCAATTTACGACGATCTTTTTCCCATGTTTTACGAATTTCATCATTCAGTGCCTTGCCATAGGTACGATATACCACATCGTTTTTCTGAATATCGCCTTCCATTGTCAGCGTGATCACTTCGCCCGCTTTAGAATGTTTTGAAACATTAGAACCTACATGCGGTTCATTCTGTGTCCAGATTTCGATACCATCGCCGGGAACCAGTGCCTCACGGGTACGAATCGTTACTTTTCTGGGCTTTTCCAGATATTTATCTACAATACCGACTTTCAGACCCCAGGGCTTGGGACGTTCAATACTCATCATTTCTCTGCCCGCAAAGGAAGTATAATACCCATCTGTAAAACCACCACGGTTAAACAGCTGCAGCAATGCTTTTGCATCTGCAGGATCTACTTCGTAATTTTCGGGATCTTCAAAATAACGATCAATGTATTTGCGATAAATACCTGTTACCCCTGCTACATATTCGGGGTTTTTCATTCTGCCTTCGATTTTCAGAGAAGCGATACCTGCTTCAATCAGCTCGGGCAGAATAGAAATTGTGGAAACATCCTTGGGAGAAAGCAGATAGCCTTCCGCCATATTGTCATATCCTTTATGCAGTGTATAAGGCAAACGACAAGTCTGTGCACAGCGTCCACGGTTGCCGCTTCTGCCGCCAAGCATACTGCTCATGATACACTGACCGGAATAGCATACGCACAGTGCCCCATGCACAAAGGTTTCGATTTCCGCTTCTGTATTTTCTGTAATATGTCTGATTTCTTCCAGAGAAAGCTCTCTGCTCAGTACGATTTTGCAGAAGCCTTCTTTTTCCCAGTGCTTTACATCCGCAAGGGAGTTACAGGTCATCTGTGTACTTGCGTGCAGAGGGAAATCGGGAAAATGCTCTCTTACCAGCTTTGCCGCACCTGTATCCTGCATAATCAGTGCATCCACACCCATTTCATACAGAGATCTGATGTAGCTCAGGAAATTCTTTAATTCCTCATCTTTATAAATGGTATTTACTGTTACATATACCTTTACTCCACGCAAATGACAATAATCACAGGCTTCTTCCAGTTCCTCCAGAGAGAAATTGCCCGCATACTGTCTGGCACTGAACATCTTGCCGCCCAAATATACCGCATCACAGCCGTTGTTCACTGCCGCTTTCAGGCTCTCCATAGAACCTGCGGGAGAAAGCAGCTCAGGTTTATTCTTTAAAGACATTGGTATTCCCCTTTCTGTCATACTCATTTTACAAATCCTGATTGCAAAAGGGGGAAACTTTCTTTTCTTGGGAAAAGCTTCCCCCTATAACCCCTTTCAAAAACCCGCTTAAAGCAAATAAAACCGTGAGGCTCTGCCTCACACTCTGCAAGCCTTTGAAAAGGCTTGACCGAAACTTTTTATTTGCCTTCGGCGAATACATTGAATTCTCTCTGCAAAAACAAAGTTTTTGCAAATGGGGGTCGAGGGGAATCATTCCCCTCGCAGGGTGCTCGAGGGACAGCGTCCCTCGAAAAAATTTTGATTTTTTGTTATAGTTTTTGAAAAATTGCACATACTAGCCTTGTACCAAACAACAAGGGAGGTTTTTTCAAATGGAAAAATGTAACGAATGTATCAAATGTACAGTAGAACAGTGCAGACACCACCACAACACAAAAAACTATTGCACACTGGAATCCATTCAGGTAGGTACACACGAAATGAACCCTACAAATGACCAGTGTACAGACTGTAAATCCTTCGCTGTAAAATAAAAGCGTAAAAGCGGCAGTCTGATCTGAAAAGCGGATGCTTTCTATATAATTTAGAAGGTATCCGCTTTTTTCTGTTGCAGGAACTGTGTTTTGTACCGTACAATAAAGACGGAGGTGGAAGTATGAAATTGTATTTAGTAAGACACGGCGAAACAGATATGAATGTCCGTAATATGTTTTATGGCTGGTATGATGCGGATATCAATGCAAAAGGTGTTTCTCAGGCGGAGGAACTGCGGGAAGCGTTCAAAAGGATTCATCTGGACGGGATTTATACAAGTGATCTGACAAGGGCGGCGCATACTGCAGAAATCATTGCAGATGGCAGAGAGGTGCAGAAGGTATCTGATCTGAGAGAACTGTACTATGGCGACTGGGAAAACCGCACATGGGAAGAAATGACAGCTGAGGATCGTGTGGTATTGAAAAAATGGGAAACTGATTGGCTGGACTGCGTGATGCCAAACGGCGAAAGTTTTATGGAATTCTATAACCGCGTGACAACAGGCTTGGATCGTATTCTGAAAGAAAATAAGAGCAAGCATATTCTGGTGGTATCCCATAATGGTGCGTTGAGTGCCATGCTGTGCCATCTGACAGGGGCAGGCCCCAGAGGATTCTGGAAATTCAATTCCAAGCAGGGGCATTACAGTGCGGTATGGGTTTCTGACAAGAAGATTACGATTGACTGTATCAATTATCCCGCAAAGTAAAGGGGATGCTGTATGAAAAAAGTATATCTGAATATAGAAAATCCGGAATCCGAGCAGTATAAAAAATATACATATATGGCAGAAAACGGAGAACACTGCGAAGTAATACGGGTTGGCAAAGACTTTGCTCCCTCTGTAATGACCTGTGAGGAAAACGGCTTTCTTTCCCTGCAGCGGAAGCGGGGAATTTATCTGATCTTTGAGGGAAATCTGCCAAAAGTGGATTTTTTCCCTGTGCCGATGCTGACGTTGTTTGCGAAAGACATGGACGGCGGCTTTTTTGCATATGCTGAAAAAGACGGACAGCAGGCGGTATATTATGTTTCTGCCGCTCTGGAATGCTGGTATCTGGCAAAGGATTTGCGGGAATTTGTACAGATGGCAGTATTTGAACCGCAGTGGAAAGAAAAAGTTACAGGCATTAGCGCAGAATATGCGGAAACGGAAAAAGAAAGAGCTGATCTTGGTATGGTGTTCGGACTGTATCCGCCGCAGGATTCTATTCTGGAAAAGGTGTATCGTGAAGATGCTTTTATGGTATATGAAAACGAAGAAAACGCACGCCGAAATCTGTGCATACTGTGAGGACAGATGCTCTTGAAACCCTTGGTTTTACAGGAAAAAAAGAAATTGAAAATTTTTTGCATTTGTAAAGCAAAAATACTTGACAAACGTATGTAGTTTTGGTAAACTAGCCAAGGTGATTGTAAAGTAGTTTTCCTTTACAGGGGGAAAGATGAAATGGATGATATTTTGCAGCTGACGTTGCTTTATGATTTTTATGGCGAATTGCTGACAGAAAAACAGAAGCAGGTGTATGAACTGCATTATCAGAATGACCTTTCTCTGACAGAGATCGGGGAGGAACTTTCCATCAGTCGACAGGCTGTAAGGGATCAGCTCAAGCGGACAGAAAAGATCCTGCTTGGCTACGAGGAGAAATTGCAGCTGGTTTCCCGTTTTCAGGAACAGAAAAAAGCTGTGCGGGAAATGAAAGAAAAGATGGAAGCGGTAGAACGGAAGCATCCCGATGCCGCAAAAGCAATTTCTCAGATCAAAAAAATCGCTGATGCTATTTTATCCTGAAAGGAGGAAGCAATCGAATGGCATTTGAAAATCTTTCCAATAAACTGCAGGAAGTATTCAAGCAGTTAAGGGGCAAGGGTATGCTGACGGAAGCAGACGTAAAAACTGCGATGCGAGAAGTAAAGATTGCCCTTCTGGAAGCGGATGTAAACTTTAAAATCGTAAAAGACTTCATCAAAAAAGTTACGGAGCGTGCAGTTGGTACAGAGGTACTGCAGGGACTGAATCCCGGTCAGCAGGTAATCAAGATCGTAAATGAAGAACTGATCGACTTGATGGGTACAACCCAGAGCCGTCTGACATTTGCAAAACGCCCTCCTACAGTTTTTATGATGGTAGGCTTACAGGGTGCCGGTAAGACAACTACCAGCGGCAAGCTGGCGGGTCAGCTGAGAAAGCAGGGCAGAAATCCTCTGCTGGTAGCCTGTGACGTATACCGCCCCGCAGCGATCAAACAGCTGCAGGTGGTGGGGAAAAATTATAATATTCCTGTCTTTGAAATGGGTACAGAAATCAGCCCCGTGGAAATCTCCAGAAAAGCACTGGAATATGCAAGCGAACAGCACCACGATGTTGTGCTGATCGACACTGCAGGTCGTCTGCACATCAATGAAGAACTGATGCAGGAACTGCAGGACATCAAGGCAGTTGTGAAGCCGCAGGAAATTCTGCTGGTAGTCGATGCAATGACAGGGCAGGATGCTGTGACAGTTGCAGAGAGCTTTGATGGACAGCTGGGTGTGGATGGTATCATTCTGACAAAGCTGGACGGTGACGCACGAGGCGGTGCCGCACTTTCTGTCAGAAGCGTAACAAACAAACCTATTAAATATATCGGTATGGGCGAAAAGATGGAAGACCTTGAACCTTTCTATCCCGACCGTATGGCTTCCCGTATTTTGGGTATGGGCGACGTACTTTCCCTGATTGATAAAGTACAGTCCAATATCGACGAACAGGAAGCACTGGAAATGGCGAAGAAAATGCGTTCCAACGAATTCACGCTGGAAGATTTCCTTTCCCAGATGCAGCAGATTAAGAAAATGGGTCCTTTGAAAGACCTGATGGGTATGCTGCCCGGTATGGGAAACCTGGATCTGGATGCCGCTCTGGGCGGGGTTGATCCTCAGAAGGAAATGGCAAAAACAGAAGCCATCATCCAGTCCATGACGAAAGAGGAAAGAGCAAATCCCTCTATTCTGAATGGCCCCAGAAAGAAACGTATTGCCGCAGGCTGCGGCAGAAGCATCGCCGATGTAAACAGACTGCTGAAACAATTTGAAGATATGAAAAAAATGATGAAGCAGCTGAATAATATGCAGAAAGGCAAGAAGGGCATGAAAGGTATGAAATTCCCCTTCTTCTGATAAAAAAGTAACTTGTTCCATCAGGAATTAAGAAGATAAAGATAACAATAAACAAGTATTTACATTTTAGGAGGACAAAATCATGGCAGTAAGAATTAGACTGAAAAGACTGGGCGCAAAAAAAGCACCTTTTTACAGAATCGTAGTAGCAGATTCCAGAACATCCAGAAACGGTAAATCCATCGACGAAATCGGTATCTACGATCCTACAAAAGAACCCGTAGTTCTGAAAGTAGACGCAGAAGCAGCTAACAAATGGCTGGCAAACGGCGCACAGCCTTCCGACACAGTAAAAGCTCTGCTGAAAAAAGCTGGCGTAATCGCTGAATAATTCCGAGAATAAGCGGAGGCCTCGATTATGAAAGAACTTTTGGAAGTTATTGCAAAAAGACTTGTAGAACATCCCGAGCAGGTAGTTGTAACAGAAACAGACAACGAACGTGCCTTGGTTCTGGAACTGAAGGTTGCTCCTGAGGATATGGGTAAAGTGATCGGCAAACAGGGCAGAATTGCAAAAGCAATCCGTACTGTAGTGAAAGCCGCAGGTATCCATGAAGACAAGAAAATCATCGTTGAAATCGTGCAGTAAGCATTTGATTTGCGAACAAAGCGGTGTGGCAGCTACTGCCACACCGTATTTTTATATCAGAAAAAAGGTGTATATATGACAAATAAACTTCTTCTTTTTGGCTGTATTTTAATGAATCTGGCCTGTATGATGCTGGCGGCACTGCTGTTTGCGCTCAGAGGCAAAGGACAGGCAGTGCTGTTTCTGGGACAGTCCATCAATCCCACTACAGCAATCATCGTGCTGATGGTGCTGGCTATGGTGTTTATCATTCTGGCAACGCAGGTGGTAAGCAGAATGGGGAGAAAGTAAAAGAAAACAGAGCGCGGAGGTGTAGAATGGAACATTTTTTTGAAATCGGTAAAATTACAGGGACACATGGGATTCGTGGTACGATGCGTGTATTCCCTACAACAGAAGACCCCACACGTTTTGAAAAACTGAAAGAAATCATTGTGGAAATCAGAGATAAAAGAGAAACCTTCCATATCCAGAAGGTAGCGTATCAGAAAAATATGATCCTGCTGACAGTGAAAGAAATCAATGATATTAACGTAGCAGAACTGTACAAAAACGGCAGAATTCTGATTCCCGATGCAATGGCAATCCCTCTGAGAGAAAATGAATACTACAGACGTGATCTGTTTGGCATGGCTGTGGTAACAGATGAAGGGGAAGAACTGGGCAAACTGGTAAATATCTATGAAACAGGTGCAAATGATGTGTATGCTGTCAGAAAAGCAGAAGACAAAAAAGAACTGCTGATTCCTGCAATCAAGGACTGTATTCTGAAAGTAGATGTAGAAGCGGGCGTGATGACAGTGCATCTGTTGGAAGGGCTGAGATAAATGAAACAGTTTTTCGTATTGACATTATTTCCCGAAATGATCGAACAGACCCTTTCCCACAGTATTATGGGACGTGCACAGAAAGAAGGTCTGATTTCTGTTGATGCGGTCAATATTCGGGATTATACATTAAATAAGCATAAACATGTGGACGATTATCCGTATGGCGGTGGCGCAGGTCTTGTGATGCAGGGACAGCCGATTTATGATGCATACCAGAGTCTGATGCCTCGTGCAGAAGGGGCAAGGGTCATCTATATGACACCGCAGGGCAGACCGTTCACACAGCGTGTGGCGGAGGAACTGGCGCAGGAAGAAAATCTGGTGTTCCTCTGCGGACATTATGAAGGCGTGGATGAACGTCTGATTGAAGAAATCGTAACAGATGAAATCTCTTTGGGAGATTTTGTGCTGACAGGCGGCGAACTGGCAGCGATCACGATCATTGATGCTGTTTCCCGTTTGGTGCCGGGGGTACTTGG
>CALASU010000310.1 GCA_937888765.1 uncultured Clostridia bacterium
GTAACCAGATTGGTCTGGCTACAGGTCAGGTAGATGAAATCTATCACCCCGGTTATGTGGCGAAGAGAATGGAAATCGGTGCAGTTATTGCGGCAGCTCCTGCGGAAAACGTACGCAGAGAACGCCCCGAAGACAGCGATATCATCATTCTGCTGGGCGGCAGAACAGGTCGTGACGGCTGCGGCGGTGCAACAGGCTCCTCCAAATCCCACACTGTAGAATCTCTGGAAAGCTGCGGCGCAGAAGTACAGAAAGGTAACGCTCCCGAAGAAAGAAAATTGCAGAGACTGTTCAGAAATGCAGAAGCATCCAGACTGATCAAACGCTGCAACGACTTCGGTGCAGGCGGTGTTTCCGTTGCTATCGGCGAACTGGCTGACGGTCTGGAAATCGACCTGAATGCAGTACCTAAAAAATATGACGGTCTGGACGGTACAGAACTGGCTATCTCTGAATCTCAGGAAAGAATGGCAGTTGTTGTAGCGGCAAAAGACGTTGAAAGATTCAAAGAGCTGGCATTCCAGGAAAATCTGGAAGCAACAGTCGTAGCAAGAGTGACAGAAGAACCCACTCTGAAAATGACATGGAACGGCAAACAGATCGTACACCTGTCCAGAGCGTTCCTGGATTCCAACGGTGCAGAAAAACACATCACAGTTGCTCCTGCGGCTCCTGAAAAATTCACAAAAGGAATTCCCGCTGATTTCAAAGCAGGCTATATGGAACTGGCACAGGATCTGAATATCTGCTCTAAGAGAGGTCTGTCTGAACGCTTTGACTCCACAATCGGTGCGGGTACTGTACTGATGCCTTTTGGCGGCAAAAATCAGAAAACACCTATTCAGGCAATGGTTAACAAAGTATCTGTAGAAAAGAAAGATACAACAACATGCTCCCTGATGGCATGGGGCTACAATCCTTTCATCGCTGAAAAGAGCCCTTACCACAGTGCATATCTGGCAGTTGTGGAATCCGTTGCGAAACTGATTGCGACCGGTGCAGACTTCAAAGAAGTTTACCTGTCCTTCCAGGAATACTTTGAAAAACTGGGAAAAGACGAAAAACGCTGGGGCAAACCTCTGGCAGCTCTGCTGGGTGCATTCATGGCACAGAAAGGTCTGGAAATCGCTGCAATCGGCGGTAAAGACTCCATGAGCGGCTCCTTCGAAAACATTGATGTACCTCCTACACTGGTATCCTTTGCGGTAACTGTAGATAGCATCAAAAACATCATTTCTCCCGAATTCAAAGCGGCAGGTCACAAGGTTGTTCTGGTAAAACCCGAATACGATGCGGAAGGTCTGCCTACAACAGACAGCCTGAAAAAACTGTTTGATACAGTAACAGGTCTGATGAGAGATGGTAAAGTTGCAGCAGCATACACACCTACACTGGGCGGCGTGGCTGAAGCGATCCTGAAAATGGCAATGGGTAATGACATTGGCTTTACATATGCAGACGGCGTAAGCAAAGAAGAAATCTTTGGTTATAATTACGGCGCATTCGTTCTGGAACTGACAGAAGATGTAGAAATCGGCACAGTTCTGGGTACAACAGGCGGCGACGCGATCGTTTCCGGTGCAGACAGCATCGCTCTGGCTGACATCTTCGCAGCTTATGAAAATAAACTGGAAGAAATCTATCCTATGAATGCTCCCGCAGAAGAAAAAGTGGAAATTCCCACATTCACAACAAAAGCGGAAGGCATCACATACAAGGCAAAAGCATCCGTTGCAAAACCTCGTGTACTGATCCCTGTATTCCCCGGTACAAACTGCGAATTTGACTCTGCAAAGGCTGTAGAAAGAGCGGGCGCAGAAGCAAATATCTTTGTAATCAACAACCTGTCTGCGGCAGGCATTGCGGATTCCATTGAACGCTTCGCGAAAGAAGTGAAACAGTCTCAGACAATCTTTATCCCCGGCGGCTTCTCCGGCGGTGACGAACCCGACGGTTCCGGTAAATTCATCACAGCATTCTTCCGCAACCCCGAAATCAAGGAAGCGGTAACTGCTCATCTGAAAGAAAGAGATGGTCTGATGATCGGTATCTGTAACGGTTTCCAGGCACTGATTAAACTGGGTCTGGTTCCTTACGGCGAAATCATCGACACAGATGAAAACTGCCCTACACTGTCTTATAACACAATCAGCAGACACCAGTCCAAGATTGTTCGTGTAAGACTGGCAACTGAAAAATCTCCTTGGCTGACAAATGTAAGCGCAGGCGATATCTTCAGCGTACCTATCTCCCACGGGGAAGGTCGTATCCTGATGAGAGATGAACTGGTAAAAGAACTGGCTGCAAAAGGTCAGATTCTGACACAGTACGTGGACGAAAACGGTCTGCCTACAAATGACATCCAGTTCAACCCTAACGGCTCCACACACGCAATCGAAGGTCTGATCTCTCCCGATGGCCGTGTACTGGGTAAAATGGGTCATGCAGAACGTATCGGCGATGGTCTGTATCAGAACGTAACAGGCAACTACGATATGAAACTGTTCAAATCCATGGTTGAATACTATAAATAATCTGTTTGTTCGAGGGACGCTGTCCCTCGAGCACCCTGCGAGGGGGTAACCCCCTCGACCCTGTTTTGCAAAAGCGTATGCTTTTGCGAATGGATTTTATAAAAAAGCAAGCCCCCGATTTTTATAAAATCGAGGGTTTTGTTTTATAAATATGTTTTTTTGCAAAAGCGTAGCTTTTGCGTATAGATTTTCAAAGGGGTTACCCCTTTGGTGGGAATTTGAGGGCAACGCCCTCAAGGTTTTAGGAGGAAAAGAAATGATTCGTTTTGAATGTGACTATTCTGAAGGTATGCACCCCAGAATTCTGGAAAGACTGATGGAAACAAACATGGAGCAGACAGCGGGCTACGGTGTAGACCCCCACTGTGACAGAGCGAGAGCGTTAATCAAAGAAGTGTGCGGAAGAGAAGATGTGGATGTACATTTTCTGGTGGGCGGTACACAGACAAATATGACTGTGATTGCGGCGACATTAAGACCTCATCAGGGTGTATTCTGCGCAAACTCCGGGCATCTGAATGTGCATGAAACAGGTGCGATTGAAGCAACAGGACATAAGGTTATCATTCTGCCTACAACACAGGACGGCAAGCTGACAGCGGAAGCGATCAAAGCAGGCTATGATGCACACTGGAATGATGCGACACATGAACATATTGTACAGCCCGGCATGGTGTATATTTCTCAGTCTACAGAGGATGGTACAACCTATACAAAAGCGGAACTGGAAGCGATCAGCAAGGTTTGTCGTGAATGCGGTCTGCCTCTGTTCATTGATGGTGCAAGACTGGGCTATGCGCTGGCGGCAGAAGGCTGTGATTATACACTGAATGATATTGCAAATCTGGCAGATGTATTCTATATCGGCGGTACAAAAGTAGGGGCAATGATGGGCGAAGCGGTAGTAATCGTAAACCCTGCACTGAAAAAAGATTTCCGTTATCTCATCAAACAGAGAGGCGGTATGCTGGCGAAAGGCAGACTGCTGGGGATTCAGTTTGAAACACTGTTTGAAGATGGTCTGTATTTTGAAATTTCTAAGCATGCTGTAAAGCTGGCAATGGATATTCGCAGAGCATTTGAAGCAAAGGGCATCAAAATGCTGTTTGATTCCAAGACAAATCAGCAATTCCCTATCCTGCCGAATGCTGTGATGGCGAAACTGGAAGAAAAATATGCCTTCTCTTTCTGGGAAGCAGTAGGGGAAGAGCACTCTGCGGTACGCTTTTGCACAAGCTGGGCGACAAAGGAAGAAAATGTGAAAGAATTGCTGGCAGATATTGCGGTGATTTGATGTTTTGAGGGCGTTGCCCTCAAACTCCCACCAAGGGGG
>CALASU010000311.1 GCA_937888765.1 uncultured Clostridia bacterium
TGGAAGGAGATGCGGCGAATATCCTGCCTACGCTGGAAGGACCCTATGATGTGATTTTTATGGATGCGGCAAAGGGGCAGTATCAGGCATTCCTGCCTCACTGCCTCAGACTGCTGCCAGTTGGCGGTCTGCTGATCGTAGATGATGTGCTGCAAGGCGGTACGATTGCACAGACACGTTTCAGCGTGCCCAGAAGACAGCGTACCATTCATAAGCGTCTGCGTAATTTCCTCTGGGAAATCACACATCACGAAGCACTGGAAACCTCTATCATTCCCATTGGGGATGGGGTAGCACTGTGCTATAAGAAAAAAGAAATCGAATTTATCGAACCCGAAACAGAAGGAGAAACAGATGATGAATAAAAAAAGACTGGAGCTGCTCGCACCTGCAGGCGATCTGGAAAAACTGAAGATTGCCGTACTGTATGGTGCAGATGCAGTATATATCGGCGGGGAAGCCTACGGACTTCGTGCCAAAGCAAAAAACTTTGATATTGATACCATGGCAGAGGGGATTCGCTTTGCCCATGAACGCGGCGTAAAGGTATACGTGACAGCAAATATTTTTGCACACAACGGCGATTTTGAAGGCATGGCGGAATACTTCAAAGAAGTGGAACGCATCGGCGCAGATGCACTGATTATTTCTGATCTGGGTGTATTCTCTATTGCAAAGGAAGCTGTTCCTAACATGGAAATCCATGTTTCCACACAGGCAAACAATACAAACTTCCGCTCTGCACAGATGTGGTACAATCTGGGCGCACAGCGTGTTGTGGTAGCCCGTGAGCTTTCCATGACAGAAATCAGACAGATTCGTGACAATATCCCTGCGGATATGGAAATCGAAGCATTTGTGCATGGGGCAATGTGCATTTCCTATTCCGGCAGATGCCTGCTCAGCAACTACATGACAGGCAGAGATTCCAATAAAGGCGAATGTGCGCATCCCTGCAGATGGAAATATCATCTGGTGGAAGAAAGCAGACCCGGTGTATATATGCCCGTAGAAGAAAACGAAAGAGGCACATATATCTATAACTCCAAGGATCTGTGCATGATTGAGCACATTCCCGATCTGGAAAAAGCAGGTATCTTCAGCCTGAAAATTGAAGGCAGAATCAAAACACCTTTCTACGTAGGTACGGTTGTAAAGGCATATCGTCAGGCAATCGACGATTATTATACAGATCCCAAGCTGTATGAAGAACGCCTGCCTTACTATCTGGCAGAGGTTTCCAAGGCAAGCCACAGAGAATATACAACAGCATTTTATTATGGTAAGCCTGATGGCAATCAGCAGGTATATACAAACAATTCCTATATCCGCGAATATGATTTCATCGGAATGGTACAGGAAGACTGGGATGAAGCAACAGGCTATGCAGTCGTAGAACAGAGAAATAAATTCTCCGTTGGGGAAGAAATTGAAGTAATGCCCGCAAAAGGCGACTCCTTTGCCATGAAAGTGACAGA
>CALASU010000312.1 GCA_937888765.1 uncultured Clostridia bacterium
CGGCTGGGAGGATTTGTCCACAATTCTGAAGGTCTATGAAGAAATGGATCTGCCCGTTGATGAAGGTCTGGTATATCAGTATTTACAGCATAAGAAGATTGCAAAAGATTTTGCAAACTATCTGGATTTGTACCGCAAATATCGCTCTGATTATCGTGTGGATGATATTTTGAAGGGGAAATATACAAAGCAAGCAGTAATGAAGCTGCAGGAATCTCCTTTTGATGAACGCCTGAGTGTTATGGGGCTGCTGCTGAGCCGCCTGTCTGAAAATTTCTGTATGGCATATGAAGCGGATCTGATGGTAACAGCACTGCATGGGGCGTTGCTGGAACTGAAGGAACGCTTCCAGAGCCCTTATTGTAAGGAAACACCTTGGGAAACGCTCTTTACAGGACTTCTGGAGGAAAAAGAAATGGGCTTTGCAAGGGAAAGAAAAGCAGGGCTTTTGGAAAAAACAGCAGAACGTGCACGCTTGAAAGAAATCGAACGTCTGCAGTTCTTTATGGCGGAAGCGAAAAAAGCAGGCTGCCGTGAAAAGGATGCTGCATTTGAAGTATGCAAAGACCTGTTCGGCGCAGAAGCGGAAGCCAGAGAAGCAAGCATTGATATGGCTTCTGAAATGCTGGACAATGCATTTGTATTTTTGGAAGAAGTGTTCGGCACAGGACAGGAAATGGTCATCTTTATTACAGAATTGACTACAAACTTCTATAGTGTAAAATTCATCAGCGAAAACGGTTCTGAAAAATATTATCAGTATAATCAAGAGCTGCTGTTTGATGAAAAACAGAAAACGATTTTGCAGGATATTGAAAAAGCAAAACTGGAGCTGGATCTCTTATTTTAAAAGAAAGCAGTTCGGAATTTTCCGAACTGCTTTCTTTTATTTACACCACTGCAGGCGGAGAATCTTTTTTAATCCAGTAAATCTTCATAGGATACCCCAAGCACCTGTGCCAGTGCCTTTAATTCGATATCCGTTACAAAGCGTTTGCCGCTTTCCATTCGCTGTACGGCGTTTTTATCAATATCCAGCCCTGCAATCTGCAATAACTCTGCCAGTTTCCGCTGAGAAGTTTTTTCGGGCAGTTTCATACGGTATTCACTGACCTTTGTACCGCAAAGATTATTTTTGCCGTATCTGTGAGATGCTTGAAGTTTCGGCGGATTATATACTGGGGCTGAGTGATATTCGTCGTCCATGTGCTGTTCCGGAGCGCAGTGAGGGAATGAAACTGTATCATCAGGCAATCACACTTGCCGGCACCTACCGTAAATGTCTGTAAAACAGGCATACGCATTCTGCTTTCTTCATAGGATAAAGGGAAACGGCAGAAAGGGGGCAGGCTGTGAAGCGGAAAAACAAGATGGGGCTGATCGGACTTTTACTGTTTTTGTTGGTGTTATTTCTGTTTTTGCAGATGGGCGGCGGTAAATGGGTATTGGCTGAGGTGCTTCCCGGACAAGTTTCCTGTGGGCATTTTTCCTTGGAGCTTTCCCCGGTCTGGCGGACGGAGGAAGCTGCTTCAGCGGCGGTGATCGGTTCGGAGGATGTGGAATTTCTGACGCCAAAGCCTGCGGCAGAACCAACGGAAACGTTTTTGGAGGAATTGGAGGATTTTGCATTCCTGAAAAAGAAATATTATATCATTGATTCCCGCACGACCCTGCTTGCAGAGGATATTCCTGTAAAAGAAGCACTGGAGCAGGATCTGACGATAGAAAAGACGAAAAAAGAGCCGAAAGTCCTGATTTTTCATACTCATTCTCATGAAGGGTTTGCAGACAGCGATATGTCCAAAGGGCTTTCCGAAGGTATCTGGGGTGTGGGTGAGCATCTGAAGCAAATATTGGAGGAACAATATGGCATTGCCGTTTTGCATGATAACGGGCAGTATGATATGGTAAACGGCAAAGGGCAGACAACGGGCGCATATGAGCGTATGGAGCCGCCGATACGGGCGATATTGGAGAAGTATCCGTCAATTGAGGTTTGCATCGACCTACACCGTGATGGCATTCCCGAAGGACGCAGGCTGGTCACGGAGGTGAATGGCAAGCCCTGTGCACAGGTGATGTTTTTCAATGGGCTGTGCCGTTTGAACAAAGACGGAACCCCGCAGGCAATCAGTGGATTGAGTAATCCGTATCTGAAAGAAAATCTTGCCTTTAGCCTACAGCTAAAAACAACAGCAGACAGAGCTTTTCCTGACTTTGCCAGAAAAAATTATCTGGCGGCATATCGCTATAGCTTA
>CALASU010000313.1 GCA_937888765.1 uncultured Clostridia bacterium
TTGCCCAGAGACTCCTTCAATGCTTTTCCGTTGAAAATATAAATGCCTGTGTTGATCTCGTTGATGAGTTTTTCTGTTTCGGAAGCATCCTTGTGTTCCACGATACGCAGGAAAGAACCATGGTCGTCTCTCATGATTCTGCCATAGCCTGTGGGGTCTGCGATTTTGGAAGAAACCACTGTAACGCCGTGACCTTCTTCTCTGTGTACTTCCACCAGTTTTGCCAGTGTTTCGCCTGTGATCAGGGGTGTATCACCATACAGGATCATCATATCGCTGTTTTCATCGATGAAGTCGCCAGCCATCATAACTGCATGGCCTGTCCCCTTCTGTTCTGCCTGCAGTGCAAAGGAAACGCCTTCAGATTTGATGCCTTCCTTTACCAGTTCTGCCTTGTGACCAACCACAACACAAACTTCTTCCGCGCCGCAGCCTTTTGCAGTTTCGATGACATAGTCTACCATGCTTTTATTCAGAATTTCATGGAGTACTTTCGGTTTTTTGGATTTCATACGGGAGCCTTCGCCGGCTGCCAGAATGATTGCTTTCAGATTTTTCATATATTTTCCTCCTCCGCCAGAAATTGACGTGAATGTTTCATACAAAATTGTATACACAACTTATTAAGTATCTCATTTTTCTCCATAAAATTCAATATACGGTTTTACTAAAAAATTCAAACTCCAGTCTTAGACCTTTGGTCTAAGACTGCGTTTGCTATGCAAAATACCTTTCTCCGCTATAACACAAAAAAGAGTGGAAATAATCCACTCTTTTTATGCTTCGTCATTAAATCACTGTACCTTTTTTGATTACAGCAGGTTCTTCGGAAGATGCACCGATCACTTTCTGACCAGCAGATACAACAACATCTTTATCCAGAATTGCATTTTCCACTACAGCACCTTCGCCGATCACACAGCCTTCCATCAGGATAGAGTTACGAACCACAGCATCTTTTCCTACGCGTACTTTACGGAAGATTACAGAATGTTCTACCTTACCGTCGAAAATTGTACCGCTGCCAACGATGGAATCTGTTACAGATGCACCTGCATTGAATTTTGCAGGGGGTTCATCCTTGGGTTTTGTTTCGATATAAGGATATTCTTTTGTAAATACATCTCTGATTTCTTTGTTCAGGAAGTCCATATTTGTTGCAAAGTATTCTGCGATACCTGCACCAACGGAGCTCCAGTAACCATTGTATGCGTAGCCGTAAATTTTCAGCTCATCTTTCATACCAATGATAATATCTTTTACCAGATTGTATTTGCCTTCGGGGACCATTGTTTCCAGCTTGTCGATCAGCAGTTCTCTGGAAATCACATAGATACCCAGGGATGCATTGTCAGACTTAGGCTGTTCGGGTTTTTCTTCCAGATTTACCAGTTTGCCGTCAGCATCTACTTCCAGTACACCGAATTTTGTCAGATCCTTACCGGGCATGGGCTGATATACTACTGTTACATCTGCACCCTTGCTTTCATGGTATTTCAGAATTTCACGATAGTCCATTTTGTAAGTGGAGTCACCGGAAGTGATCACAACATATTTTTCGTTGCTACGTTTCAGATATGTAATATTCTGATAAATGGAGTCTGCTGTACCACGGAACCAGTTGGAGCCTTCATTGCTTGTGAAGGGAGTAAATACAAACAGACCGCCCTGTTTTCTGCCGAAATCCCACCATTTGGAGGATATCAGGTGATCTCTCAGGGAACGGGAATTGTACTGTGTCAGTACTGCTACTTTGCCAATGCCGCTGTTGGACATATTGCTCAATGTAAAGTCAATGGCACGATAGCTGCTGCCTACGGGCAGAGCTGCTGCTGCTCTATGGTCTGTCAGAGCACCCAATCTGCCTTCGCTGCTGCCGCCTGCCAGAATAATACCAATTGCTTTCATGCTCACGCCTCCCTAATTACAGATTTACCGCTTGCCAGTTTGCCGTCAGCATAGTCTGCGGCTGCTGTTTCGCCGGAAATTACACAGTTTTTACCTACTACTACGCCGTCGGGAACGATAGAGTTCATGCCCAGAACTGTGATGCCTGTATTGTAAATTGCGGGTTTCAGTTCGTTGGGAACATCTTCGCCAACGCCCATCTGTACATCTTTACCGATCTTACATTTTTCATCGATAACACATTTATCAACCAGAGCACCTGCGCCGATCACTGTGCCTGCCATAATGATAGAATCTTTTACAACTGCGCCTTTTTCAACCACTACATTAGGACCCAGAATAGAACGGTATACTTCGCCGTATACTTCACAGCCGTCTGTTATCAGAGATTCTTCCACTTTTGCATCCGCAGCGATGTACTGAGGAGGCTGGTGGTCGCTGTTTGTATAGATTTTCCAGAAATCTTCATACAGATTGAATTCAGGCAGTGCACGGATCAGATCCATGTTGGATTCCCAGTAGGACTGGATTGTACCAACGTCCTTCCAGTAGCCCTGGAATCTCCATGCATACATGGGCTGACCTTCTTCCAGCATTTTAGGGATAATGTGTTTACCGAAGTCACTGTCGGGATGGATAGAGTTGTCTTCGATCAGTGCTTCACGCAGTCTGTCCCAAGTGAAGATATAAATACCCATGGAAGCCAGATTACTCTTAGGCTGTGCGGGTTTTTCTTCAAATTCATAAATCTTGTCGCCTTCTTCTGTATTCATGATACCGAAACGGCTTGCTTCATCCATAGGCACTTCCATAACAGCGATAGTTGCTGCTGCACCTTTTTCCTTATGGAATTTCAGCATTTCAGAATAATCCATTTTATAGATGTGGTCACCGGAAAGGATCACTACATATTCAGGATCATTGCTGTCGATAAAGTCGATATTCTGGTAGATCGCATTTGCTGTACCATTGAACCATTCACCGGAATCGCCCACTTTTACATGAGGCGCAAGAATCGTAACGCCGCCGTTTTTCTTATCCAGATCCCAGGGAATACCGATACCGATATGCTGGTTCAGGCGCAGAGGCTGATACTGTGTCAGTACCCCTACTGTGTCTACACCGGAGTTAATACAGTTGCTCAGAGGGAAATCGATGATACGATAACGACCACCATAGGCTACTGCAGGTTTTGCAACTTTTCTAGTCAGCACCCCCAAGCGGCTTCCCTGACCGCCTGCCAATAACATTGCTATCATTTCTTTTTTACGCATATTATCCACACCCCTATCTGTCCAGGTTGTATATATGTACCAAAGCAATCCCGCTTTGATATTCCCATTATAGCACAACCATCCTAAGATGCAAACCCTTGTCTTCCAAATTCTAATAAATTTACACTTGTTTTCCACAAATTTCACACGTTCTTTTGCGAAAAACGCAAAAAAGTACAGAAAAAAATACGGTTTATATCCCTCTTTTCCTGTATAAAATATAGAAATCGGACTGTAAAAGATTGCCTTTCTTTTTGCAGTATACTATAATGATAAACAAAATATGTCCAAAAATTGATAGAAACACAAACCTATTTCATAAAAATTGAGGCGATGATTACATGAGTACATTTCAAACAAAACATCATATCTATTTTATCGGCATCGGCGGCATCAGCATGTCCGGGCTTGCGGAAATTCTGATTGACAGAGGACACCGCATTTCCGGCACGGATTTAAAGCCCAGCCCTGTTGTGGCGCATCTGCAGAGCCTCGGCGTTCATGTAAATTTCGGTCATAAAGCCGAAAATATTACAGATGACGTGGATCTGGTTGTATATACAGCCGCAATCCACCCTGATAACCCCGAACTGCAGGCAGCCAATGCAAAGAATATTCCCCTGATGGACAGAGCACAGCTTCTGGGCGAAATCATGGCAGAATATCAGAAATCCATCGCTGTAGCAGGCACACACGGCAAAACCACAACGACTTCCATGGTATCCGAAATCTTGCTGGCGGCAGAAACAGATCCTACAATCACAGTCGGCGGTATCCTGCCCACCATCGGCAGCAATCTGAAGATCGGACACTCCCCCTATTTCGTAGCCGAAGCGTGTGAATACTTTGACAGCTTCCTGCGTTTCAAACCTCTGGTGGCAGTCATTCTGAATCTTGAAAGCGATCATCTGGATTATTTCAAAACCCTTGAAAATATCCGCCGTTCCTTCCATGCATTTGCACAGCGTGTACCCGAAAACGGGGTTCTGGTAATCAATCAGGAAATCGAAAACATTTCCGAGCTGACAGACGGTCTTTGCTGTACGGTGGAAACCTTTGGTCTGGCAGACGGTGCAGACTGGCAGGCAAAAAATATTGTTCATGAAGCAGACGGCAGAAATGCCTTTGATGTATACTACAAAGGCAAACTGTTCGGCACAATCGACCTGCAGGTTCCCGGCGAACACAACATTCTGAACGCCCTTGCTTCCATTGCCTCCGCTGCTTTCCTCGGTATCTCCCCCGAAGACTGCCAGAAAGGTCTGGGGCATTTCACAGGCACAGAACGCCGTTTCCAGAGAAAAGGCGAAAAGGACGGCGTACTGGTCATCGATGACTATGCACACCACCCCACAGAAATCAAAGCGGCACTGGCGGCAGCGAAAAAGGTACAGCATAACAAAACATGGTGCGTATTCCAGCCCCATACCTATTCCCGTACCAAATTCCTATTTGATGAATTCGGCGAAGCCTTTGCACTGGCGGATGAAATCATTGTTGCAGATATTTTCGCCGCAAGAGAAGCACTGGATGAAAGCATTACTTCCGCAATGCTTGCCGAACGCATTGCACAGGCGGGCAAGGATGCAAAATATCTCGGCGATTTCGATGCCATCCGCACATACCTCGAAGCAAACTGCAAAAGCGGCGATCTGCTGCTGACAGTCGGTGCAGGGGATGTATTCAAAATCGGCGAAGATTACCTGAAGCCTTGAGGGACGCTGTCCCTCAAACTCCCTGCAAGGGGAAT
>CALASU010000314.1 GCA_937888765.1 uncultured Clostridia bacterium
CCGTGAACCATGCGATGGATTATGTGAAACTGATCTCGGGCTGGATTGAAGCAAAGGACATCATTCGTGTCATCATTGCAGATAAGAACGGCCCGAGAGTGAACGAGCGGTTTTACATCGAAGATCTGCTCACAGGCGAAACATACGGGGACAACGGCGATATTCCGTTTACGATTTCCTTTCGGCAGTTTACACCGCCGCAGGTAGTGACGGTACAGCAGACCTCTGCAAATAAGAAACGGGCAGATGCCAAGACAGCAGCCCCGATCAAAAAGAAAAAAAGTTACACGGTAAAAAGAGGGGACTGCTTATCTGCGATTGCCAGAGAGGTTTATGGAGATGCAAGCCAATGGAAAAAAATTTATGAGGCAAATAAAAGCATCATCGGCAAGAATCCGAATTTGATTTTCCCCGGGCAAACGTACACAATTCCATAAACGCAGACGATTTCGGAAAAAGGAGGTACTGCCTTGAGAGTGTTTCATATCCCGGCAGCGGGAGAAAAGAAAGAGATCACAGAACTGATTACCAGTCTGACGATCAGCGGAGAATACAGAAGTTGTTCCAGACGGTGCAGCTTTGGTATCGTACACGGAGCGGCAGATCCACGGATGCAGTTTATAACGGTCAGTCTGGGGGACATTATCAAAGTCATTGATAAGGACAAAGTCATGTTTTACGGGCCTGTCTGGACAAAGCAGAAGGCGACCGAAGAAAATGTGATCGACTTTACCTGTCAGGATTATGGCATTTATCTGAAAAAGAATAAGGCAAGTTATTCCTTTACGGGAATGACAGCGGAAGCAATTACCCAGAAGGTCTGCGGAGATTTTGGTATTGAGATCGGCAGTCTGGCTGTGACGGGCGTACCGCTCAACAGGATCTTTCACGGAGCAAGCCTGTACGACATCATCATGACGGCGTATTCTCTGGCAGATGAGAAGAAATACTATCTGATCTTTGAGGGGAATTTGCTGTATGTACTGGAAAAGGGCAAGAAGGAATGTACGGCACTGGAAAGCGGTGCAAATCTTCTGAGCAGTACCGTCAGTGAAAGTCTGGAGGGCATGGTCAATCGGGTGAGGGTATACAACAAAGAAGATTCGCTCATCAAGGAATTTACCGAGGATGCAGACAGTAAGCTGTATGGTTTTATGACGGAAGTGATCCGTATTTCTGACGGGAAAGAGGACTATCAGAAGAAAGTGAAAAAAACACTGCAGAGTGTAGACAGAAAGATCACTGTGACAAATTTCGGCAGTTCGGAATATATCACAGGGAAAAAGGTATGTGTGCAGGAACTACAAACGGGGCTGACGGGTATCTTTTACATTGACGGAGATGAACACAACTGGAAAAACGGCATCTATACAAATAAACTGGTGCTGAATTTTGAAAATATGATGGATGAAAAGGAGGGCGGCAGTGAGAGCAAGTGACGAAGACGATCCTTTTTTCAGCATCATCGGCATAATGAGAGCAGAAGGAGCGGCGGGAAACCCTGTTCCTTTTTTAATTGGCACAATCAGCAGTACTGACCCTCTGATTGTTCGGGTGGGAGAAAATCAGATCGGTCGGGAGAATCTGAAGATCAACACCTTTCTGCTGAAAGGGTATCAGAGGCGGCTGCAGCTTGCCACCACACAGGCGGTGGGGCAGACAGGCAGCAGAAGCGGCGGGGGCAACGACGAAGCCTTTTCTTCGCATAACCATGACCAGAACACAATAGGTATACCCGATGGTACGTTTACCACACTGGATGATTTTGCAGTTGGGGATGAGGTACTGCTTCTGGTAAGTACAGACAAGCAGCAGTTTATCCTGCTGTGCAAATTGGCATAAGGAGGTGGAAGTGTGGCAGGATTATTTCCTTTTTTCGGTGATACCACGGCTGAAACGAACAGTGCAGAGGAATTGCCGCTTTATAAAGAAGTGGCGTGGGATTTTGCCAACAACATTCCTTTGCTGAAAAACGGAGAATATGAAATCGTAACGGGAAATGAAGGTATCAAAACATGGGTCTATAAAGCCATGAAAACGGAACGGTTTCGATATAAGATCTACAGCTGGGATTTCGGCAGTGAGATCGATCAGCTGATCGGGCAGAGCTACACGCCGAACCTGACCAAAGCAGAATGTATCCGCTATATTGAAGAATGTATTTTGATCAATCCGTATATCAGAGCGATTTCACAGATACAGGTTTCCTTTAAAGAAGGAAAGTTGCTGATCCAGTGTAAGCTGCAGACAATCTACGGAGAAACGGAGCTGGAGGTGATCGTATAAGTGTATGAGGGAATGACCTATGAGATTCTGAAAGAAAGAATGCTTGAGAAAGTAACGCTGACGGATAAGCGGGAAGGTTCTTTTGCAAACGATATGCTTTCGCCTGCCGCTTATGAAGCGGAACGCTTCTACAATCAGCTGGATAGAGTACTTTCGATTGCCTTTGTAGATACTTCTGTGGGGGCATATTTGGATCAGCATGGCGGAATAGACGGTATTATCCGAAAAGCGGGAACGTATGCAAGAGGAGAATGTACCTTTACAGGGGACAAAAACAAAGAAATCCCTGTAGGGACGCTTTGCGGTACGGTAAACGGGCTTTTGTTTGAAGTAACAAGGGCTGGCGCGATCGGAGAAAGCGGGAGCGTGACGCTGCCTGTGCAGGCTCTGGAAATCGGGGACAGATACAATGTGTTTGCAGGAATGGTCAATGTCCTTCCTATAGGCATCTTCGGTGTGACAGGCGTGGCGAATGCCGAAGGTTTCCTGGGTGGCTCTGAAATCGAAACGGATGATGCTTTTCTTGGAAGGATCTTATTTCACAGACAGAAACCAGCTACAAGCGGAAATGCTTACCACTATATGGAGTGGACAATGGAAGTTGACGGCGTGGGAAATGTGAAGGTGTTTCCACTGGATCATGGTCCGGGAACTGTGACAGTCATGCCGATCACAAGCGGCGGGAGAAGCCCGGATACAGAGATTCTGGAAAAGGTGGCGGCAAATATCGAAGAAAAGCGTCCCATTGGTGCTACGGTCACGGTAGAAGCCCCTGCCGAGATATTGATTGACACAGAAGCAACGCTGGAGCTTGCGGCTTCTACTACAGGGGAAATCGTAAAAGCTGAGTATTTTAAACTGCTGGAAAGTTATATCAAAAGCAGTGTGTTCCGACTTTCTGTGGTGGATTATTACAAATGTCTGTCTATGTTTTATGACATAGAAGGTGTGCTGTCTGTGAAAGCATTTGCTTTGAATGGCGGTACAGAGAGCATTTCCATCGGGCGAAAGGAAATCCAGGTAGCAGGAACGGTGCTGCTGAAGGAGGCGGGGACATGAAGCTGATTCAATACCTGCCGGAAGATTATGTGAAAAGTGCTTCTGTGGTGGAGTTGCAGGAAGGCATTGAAGGTGTCTGGCTGCAGATGGAAGCGGATGCCAGAGAAGCGGAAGAACAGCTTTTCATAGATACAGCAACATGGGGACTTGCTCTCTGGGAAAGAATCTATGGCATTGAAACAGATCTGAAAAAGCCGCTGGAGCATCGGCGTTCTGTGGTAAAAGCCAAACGGCGTGGTGCGGGGACAACAACGGTTGAGCTGATCAAGAATGTTTCGGAGAGCTTTGTCAATGGCGAAGTAGCGGTAGAGGAACACAACAGCGAATATCGCTTTGACATCATCATGCTTTCTGTGATCAGCATTCCGCCGAATATGGAGGATCTGAAAAAAGCGATCAATGAAATCAAGCCTGCACATCTGGATTATGCCATCATCATCAAGTACAACACCTGGGGGATGGCAAAGGCTGCTATCACATGGGGCGAAGCACTGAATCGCACATGGAGAGATATGAAGGAGGTGGCATTTTAAATGGCAATGCAGACTTCGCATTTGGGTCTGACGAAACCCGAATATAACGAATATGTCGAAGTAAGCGTATTGAACGAGAACTTTGACAAACTGGATGAAGCATACGGAGTGCTGTCTAAACGGGCAACGCCGCCCGACTTTGACAATCTTTTGATGTGGCCCGGCTGCATACGGGCAACACCGCCGAAAGACGGCGATACATGGGTGGAAAGGATCGTGACGACAGAGGGGGAAGTGCTGCGGGCACAGAGAACTACGGTTATCAATGAGGATGAGAGCTATACCGAAACCTATACCTTCTACGAGGATGACGGAGAAACGGTAAAAGAGCAGTACACCGTGCAGACAAGTAAGGATGCAAATGGAACATGGAGAGAAGCTGTAACGAAAGGAGGGAATGGAGCATGAGCATCAAAGAAGAACTGATCGGCGCAGAGCTTATGAATCAGAACACGGATGAAGAAGCTATGAAAATTATCGGGGAACTGGATAAGTTGGATGCTATTCAGCTTAGTATTTTAGAAGGTTTTGGAGCTATGTCAAGTGGTGGCGTTGTCTTTTTAGAAGACGGCGTATTTAAAGTTCCGTATGGTATCAAAAAAATCAGGGTATTTGCGTGTGCATCAGGTGGCGTGATTTATGCTGGGGAAGCAGTTATCAATCAAGAAATAATCGTTGAAAGTGGAGAAGAAATTCCTATTGTAGTTGGTGCAGATAAATCAACTATGATTGGGGAATATATCTATCTGAATAAAGAATGCGAAAGTACTGCAATAAATTCTGACATTTTAGGAATTGGCATACCTTTGGGAATATCTGGTGGAGATGCAGAAGCGAAGGGCAGTTGGACAAATTCCACATACGGAAGTATTAAAACGGGAGAACCAGGAAAAGGTGGTTTCGGTGGTACATTTGGTTTCGGTGGTGGTGGCGGCGGTGGCGGCGGCGCACATTATCCTGCAGGAGACGAAAAATGTATAAAAGGGAGAACGGGTGGAGAAGGTAGCGGACAAGATGCAACATTTATCTTGGGAGAATCGGTTACAACAATTAGTGCTGGTCAAAAAGGAAATGACGGCAATTACGGGAGTACTACTGCAGCTGGCAGAGGTGGTAATGGCGGCAATGCTGGCGGTTTCGGCGCAGGTGCGGGTACTGCCGGAAAAGGCGGTTACAAGATAGATAGTTCTACACAAGTAGCAAGTGGGAATGACGGTCAAGGCTCACAGGGCTTTGTATATATTATGTGGGGGGATGCATCTTGAAAAAAAGATATGCCGTAATTGCAAAAGCAACTATGAAAGTCGGCGGTTTTGTTGCTAAATCAGAAATTGTAAATAAAAACAATAATATCATTGTTGATTTGGAAGCTCACACTCAAAAAGATGAAGTGGATATTGATTGGTTCTATGATGCCGAAACCAACACTTTCAGCAAAGAAGGGGAAGTGACGTATCCTGAAGTTGAAGTGGCAGTTTCTGAGCCTACCCAGTTAGACAGGATCGAGGCGGGACTTGCCTACAGCAATATGATGGCAGGAGGTAAATAAAAATGGTAAGCGTAAATTTTGAAAAAATCAGACAGTACCATCAGGATTGGAAGACCTGGGATAAAAAACAGGTGTCCGATGCCGTAGGTAGATGGATCACGGCAGAGGAATATAAGGAGATCACTGGCGAGGAGTATGTGGCTCCTGAAAAGGTGCTGACAGAAGCAGAGCAGGCGATCATGGACACGCAGGAAGGTCAGCTGATTATTATGGAAGCAATGGCTGCACAGTATGAAGAATCTCTGGAAAGAGATCTGGAAAACAAAGAAGTGCAGGCAACGATCTATGAAGAATTACTGGCGATCAACGGAAAACTGTAAGAGGAGGAAAGAAAAATGGGAAAGTTCTATTTTGAGTTAGTCGTGGCAGGCAGAAGAACCTGCAATCCTGAAAATACGGCTGTTGTACAGGTTCCTGCGAAGCATCGTGATGAAGTGCTGGAACTGCTGAAGGCAAACGGACGTGACGCTGATGGGAATAAGATTCCCTGATGTTGTAGAAAGGAGAATGTAACATGAGAAGTTTACATAATTTTAGGGGGGGGGTATCGTCTTTTAAAGACAGATAGCCCTTTTTGTGTGTCTGGGGGTGACTGCTGATGTCACCTAGAGTGTGGGAAGAAATCAAATCATTTTTCACAACCTTAATCGGTAATACTGCTGACAATGACGGCTCATCTACGGCGGGGACGCTGATGGCAAAGGTCAATGCTGTTTTGTTGAAGCTGAATACTGATGGCGCAGTTAATGTAAAAGTAGTTAAGCGTATTCAAAGAGGTGTTATAACTATCAATGATGGGGAAAGAAGTGGGAAAGCAACAATATCATATGTTGATATAAATAAATCTATTGTTTTGTTTGGTGGTTACAGATCATCCGGAACAACTGATTCTAATCAGACTGCTTGCCAGTTGGCATTGACGAATGCGACTACGGTTACAGCGATTAGAATATCAAGCAGTGCATTATCATATGTACCGTATCAGGTTGTAGAATTTTATTAAGGTGGTGTAAAAAATGGTTAATGGATACAGATACATTCAGATTGACGAAAACGGAAGAATCAAGGCGACTTGTGATACTCCTGTAGAGGGTGTAACAATCGACACAGAAGGAAAGTGGGTTCCTGATTGCCCCACAGATGCAATCTACGAATTATATTACAATGAAGCGGAAGGTTTGCACTGGGTAAAGGCTGCGGAGCTTCCGGCAGAAGGTGCAGGACCCACAGAAGCCCAGATCACACAGGCAAAACTGGACTATCTGCTGATGATGGCAGGACAATGAAAAAGAAGATATGAGCATCTGCGAGAAATTGCGGGTGCTCTTTTATTTGGAGAGGAGGGGGAAGATGGAAGAATTGAATATGCTTCTTTCTGCAGGTATCGGGGCGGGGATCATGCAGATCATCAACACCGTTATCACCCATAAAATGAAAAAGAATGACAAAGAAGATGAAAGAATTACCGCTCTGATCGAGGCACAGAAGCTGATTATGCAGGGAAAGGTGGACTATCTGGGGCGAAAGTTTATTGCGGAAGGGGAAATTTCCCTGAGTGACAAAGAAATGCTTCATGCCATGCACAAGGCATATAAGAATCTGGGCGGAAATGGACATCTGGATACCGTCATGGCGGAAGTGGAAAAGCTACCAATCGAGGAGTGAGAGCCATGCAGGAGAAGAAAAAACG
>CALASU010000315.1 GCA_937888765.1 uncultured Clostridia bacterium
TTCATTTCTTCTACTTTTTCCATGACTGCGCCTGCAATTTCTTCGATTTTATCCGCTGTCAGCTTCTGTGTACGGTATTCCTCCAATGTCATCGGTTCGCCAAACTGCACTGTCAGTTTGCTGCGGAATTTGTAGCTGCCGCTGATGGCGCACGGAATCACGGGTGCATTTCCTTTCATGGCAAACATTGCCACACCACCTTTTACGTCGCCCTTTTCGCCTTCTTTCACACGCGTGCCTTCCGCAAAGATCCCCAACAGTTCGCCTTCCTTCAGGACTTTCAATCCGTTTTTCAGCGCTTTCATATCCATTGCGGCTTTTCTGTCTACAGGAAACGCCTTAATCTGTTCCAGCATCCATTTCAGGATCTTATTGTCAAATAATTCTTTTTTCGCAATATAGCGGGGCAGTCTGTCCATAAAAATTGCCACAGAAAAGGGATCATAGTTGCTGTAGTGGTTACAGCAGATGATGCCGTTTCCTTCTTTCGGGATATTTTCTCTGCCGATGATCTCCACCTTGAACATGAGCGCATACCAAATTTTGATAACTGCCACAGCAAAATAATAAAACCAAGATTCTTTTTTTGCCATATCAGTTCACCCTTTCTGCAATCAGTTCCAGAATGATCTGTACCACTTGTTCAATGCTCTTGCCCGTGGAATCCAGCACAATCGCATCGTCCGCTTTTTTCAGCGGGCTGTGTTCTCTGTTCATATCATTGTAATCTCTCCGGCGAATCATTTCTTTGATCTCTTCATAATCCGCTTCCTTGCCCTGTGCTTCCAGTTCACCCACACGTCTTCTGGCACGTTCTTCCACACCGGCATCCAGATAGATCTTCACATCCGCATCCGGCAGTACCACTGTCCCGATGTCCCTGCCGTCCATGATTACAGAATTCTGCTTTGCCATTTCCTGCTGTAGCTTCACCATTCTCTCGCGCACCGCAGGATATGCCGCAACGATAGAAGCACCCTTGCCAGCCTCTGCCGTGCGGATGGCTGTTGTAACATCTTCTTCCTTTAAGAAGATACGCTGACCGCCTGCTTCGGGTACGATCTTCATATCCAGTGTATCCAAAGCTGCTACAACTGCCACTTCGTTTTCCAGGGCAATCTCATTTCGTGTGCAGTGCAGCCCCACTGTGCGGTACATTGCCCCCGTATCCACATAAATGATACCCAATTTCGCCGCAATCAGCTTTGCCGCTGTGCTTTTGCCAGAACCTGCAGGCCCGTCCACTGCAATCGCAAACTGTTTCATATGATTTCCTCCTTACTCCTCACAAATATGGTCGCCTGCCGCATAGCCTGTGGAAAATGCAATCTGTAAGTTAAAACCGCCTGTGTAAGCATCCACATCCAGTACTTCACCTGCAAAATGCAGGTTCTTCACAAATTTGCTTTCCATAGTAGCAGGGTCGATTTCATCTACTTCAATACCACCGCAGGTTACTACCGCTTCATTATAGCCACTTGTCCCTGTAATCGTCAAAGGCAGTGCTTTCAGCAAACCACAAAGGCGTTTTCTTTCTTCTTTTGTAATGCTGTTTACCTTCTTACGAGGGTCAATCTGTGCCAGTGCAATGATTACAGGAATCAGCTTCTGCGGCAGCAGATCATCCAATGCATTTGCAAAATCCTTGTTTGCATATTTTTCAAAATCGCGCAGCAGTCTGGTATCCAGTTTCTTTTCATCCATTGCAGGCTTCAGATCAATATACAGCTTATAGCCTTCCTCAATCGTCAGAATAATATGTCTGCTCGCACTCAGAATCACGGGGCCGGAAACACCGAAATGCGTAAACAGCATTTCCCCGAATTCATTATATACCTTTTTGCCTTTGCTATTTTTGATCGTGATTTCAATATTTTTCAAACTCAGCCCCATCAGTTCATGGCACCAGCTTTCCTCTGTTTTCAGAGGAACCAGAGAGGGATACAGCTTTGTTACATGATGCCCCGCCGCTTTTGCAAAGCGATAGCCGTCGCCCGTAGATCCAGTCGCAGGATAGGACAGCCCACCCGTTGCCACGATCACGCCGTCAGCCGCTTCTTCTTTCCCATTTTTCAGACGAATGCCTGTTGCCTTGCCGTCTTCCATCAGCACTGCATCTACAGGACTTTCCAGATGCATTTTCACTTTATTCTGTTTCAGATATTTTTCCAGAGCAAGCACCACATCCAGAGAACGATCAGAAACAGGGAATACACGTTTTCCACGTTCCACCTTTAATTCCAGACCCAATTTTTTAAAAAACTCCTGCAGCTGAAAGCTATCCAGCTGATAAAAGGAGCTATACATAAAATAAGGGTTACCAGGAATGTTATCCATCAGCCCTTCCACATCACTGTCATTTGTCACGTTACAGCGACCTTTGCCCGTAATCAGCAGTTTTTTGCCGATACGGTTATTCTTTTCATATAAATGCACTTCATGCCCGCGCTCTGCCGCACGACCTGCCGCAAGCAGACCTGCCGCACCACCG
>CALASU010000316.1 GCA_937888765.1 uncultured Clostridia bacterium
AGCCATTTGCAAAGGTTCCACCCGGATTGCTCCGGACGTGCAGCAGGCCTTTGAAAAGGCCATCAATCTGGAGGGCTATCCTGCTGCGAAGGAAGGTCTTCTTGCAGGTGCTGAAAAAGCAGGCAGTGAGCCTCCCCTTCTTATCGCTGTTACACAGCTTACTTCAACTGATGACGATATGCTCAAAAATGAGCTTCTAATCGGTGCTTCAATGAATGATACTATATTAAAATACGCTGAGAATGCAAGCGAAGCAGGTCTTGACGGTGTTGTTTGCTCTCCTTTGGAAGCAGGCATGATTGCAGACCACTTCAAAAAGCTCGGCAAGGAATTTATGACAGTTACACCGGGTATACGTTTTGCCGGTGGCAGCGTTGACGATCAAAAGCGTATCACAACACCTCGTCAGGCTCGTGAGCGCGGCTCTGATTATATTGTTGTGGGCCGCCCCATTACGGCTGCTGCGGATCCCGTTGCTGCATATGAGCGTTGTGTTGCAGAGTTCTGTGACTGATATTAATAAAAATACTATAACAGATAAGGAGATAAATATTATGCAGAAGCTTATAGCTAAAGATTTACTTTCCATTAAGGCAGTATTTTTCAGACCCGAAGAGCCCTTCACATGGGCAAGCGGCATCAAAAGCCCCATTTACTGTGACAACAGACTGACACTGACATCCGTAGAAGTAAGAAACCATGTTGAAAACGCTCTGGCTGAAACAATCAAAGAACACTACCCCGAAGCAGAAGTTCTGATGGGTACATCCACAGCAGGTATCGCTCATGCTGCAATCACAGCACATCTGCTGGACCTGCCTATGGGTTATGTACGTTCCGGTGCAAAAGACCACGGCAGAAACAACCAGATCGAAGGCAGACTGGAAAAAGGTCAGAAAGTTGTTGTTGTAGAAGACCTGATCTCCACAGCAGGCAGCTGTATCGAAGTTGTAAACGTACTGCGTGAAGCAGGTGCAGACGTTCTGGGCGTTGTTTCTATTTTCACATACGGTATGCAGAAAGGTCTGGACAGACTGGCTGAAGCAAACGTGAAAAACGTAAGCCTGTCCAACTTTGATGCTGTTGCAGAAGTAGCTGCAAAAGAAGGTTATATCAAAGAATCCGATATCGCACGTCTGCTGAAATTCCGCAGCAATCCCAGTGACGAAAGCTGGAGGGAGATGTAATATTATGAGAAGTCTGCTTGACATTGTTGACCTGAGCGTAGCGGAAATTGATGAACTGATTGCAACAGCAAACGACATCATCGCAAATCCCGATAAATACGCTGAAAAATGCAAACGTAAAAAACTGGCTACCCTGTTCTTCGAACCCTCTACTCGTACACGACTGAGCTTCGAAGCGGCTATGCTGGAACTGGGCGGCAGTGTAATCGGCTTTTCCGGTGCAAGCAACAGCTCCGCCGCAAAAGGTGAAAGTGTTTCCGATACAGTTCGCGCTGTAAGCTGTTATGCAGATATCATTGCAATGCGTCATCCTAAAGAAGGTGCGCCTATGATCGCTTCCATGCGTGCATCCGTGCCTATCATTAACGCAGGCGACGGCGGTCATAACCACCCTACGCAGACACTGGCTGACCTGCTGACAATTCAGAGAGAAAAAGGCAGCTTCAAAAATCTGACTGTAGGTATGTGCGGCGACCTGAAATTCGGCAGAACTGTGCATTCTCTGATTCATGCAATGAGCCGTTATGAAGGTGTAAAATTCGTGCTGATTTCCCCCGATGAACTGAAAGTTCCCGAATACATCATTCAGGAACTGAATAAAGAAGGCATCCCCTACGAAGAAACAACAAGCCTCGAAGATGCTATGCCCTCTTTGGATATCCTCTATATGACAAGAGTACAGCAGGAACGCTTCTTCAACGAAGCTGATTATATCCGTCTGAAAGACAGCTATATTCTGAATATGGAAAAACTGGAAACAGCGAAAAAAGATCTCTGCATCATGCATCCCCTGCCCCGTGTAAATGAAATTTCCGTAGCTGTAGATGATGATCCCAGAGCCTGCTACTTCAAGCAGGTGCTGTATGGCAAATATATTCGTATGGCTCTGATTCTGAAATTACTGGAGGTGGCGTAACATGATGAAAGTTGGTGCGATCAACAACGGCGTTGTCATTGACCATATCGCAGCAGGCAAGGGTATGGAACTGTACCATTTCCTGAATCTGGATCATATGGATGCGCCCATTGCTCTGATCAAAAATGCTCCCAGCGATAAAATGGGTAAAAAAGATATCATCAAAATTGATGCGGAACTGAATCTTGATTTAGATGTTCTGGGTTATATTGACCCTAATGTTACAATCAATGTCGTAAAAGACGGCAGCTGTGTACAGAAATTCCATCCCCAGCTGCCCGAAAAGCTGACAAATATCATTCAGTGTAAAAATCCCCGTTGTATCACATCTATCGAGCAGGAAATCCCTCATATTTTCAAGCTGACAGACAAAGAAACCGGCGAATATCGCTGTATCTACTGCGAATCCAAAGCAAAAGAATAAACCACTGAGCCACTTCCTTGTGCTCTGCATTCATATCAAAAGTAACCGATACCCTTGCAGAGAAATTCAGGAATGTCATTCCTTTAAATCAGTTGTCTTTTTCCCTCTATCTTCGGATAGAGGGGTTTTTTATTTCCCTTACAGCATACACTATAAAAAAACAAAGGGAGCGACACCATGCAGAATCCCCATGTCAAATATCTGAAAACCAAAAAAGGCTATTTT
>CALASU010000317.1 GCA_937888765.1 uncultured Clostridia bacterium
TTCTTCAGAAAGTGATCCTGCTCAGAGAGGATGTCGGCTATAATATCTGTATCATGGATGCGCCGAAGGATATGGACTTCCACTGGCATATCCAGATTCTGCCCCGTATCGGCGGATTTGCGGGATTTGAATATGCAACGGATTGTTTTATCAATCTCGTAAAACCTGAAAAGGCGGCAGAGCATTATCAGGGAGAAAAAGGGGAATAACAATACTATCAATAAAAAAAGCGTTCCGATCAGAACGCTTTTTTTGCTTTATTATAATAATTCTTCGTAGCTGTAGAAGCATTTATCCGCTTTTGCCCGAATTTTTTCAATTTCATTTTTCCGAATGGCATCATCCATAACGGCATAAACAGGAAAGCCCACGTTCTTTGCACCCTTTACTGCATAGTAGGCATCCTCGAATACAATGGTTTCTTCCAGTGTACCGCCGATCTTTTCCATGGCGGTCAGATACGCCTTGCCATCTTCCTTATATTCGCCCAGCTCTGTGCATGTCAGAATGGCATCAAAATATTTTTCGAGTTCCAGTCGTTCCAGAGCAGGTTTGATATACATAGACTCCGAAGCGGTCAGAATACACATTTTAACACCCTTTGCCCGCATGGCTTCGAGATATTCTCTGGCAAACGGCTTTAAAGGAATGGTATGCTTATAGGCGTGGTCTACGAAAGAGATGACTTCGTCAACGATTGCCTGCGGCTCCATGGGTACACCAAGTACATCACGGAAATATTCCGCAGTCTGGTAAATGGTCTGTGTTTTTACAATGTCGATCAGATTTTCAGGGACAGGAAAACCGTGGTTTTTCAGAAAGGTTGCCCCTGTACCACGCCAGATTGGCATGGAATCAATCAATGTACCGTCTAAATCAAAAATAATATACTTCATAGCTCAGTCCTTTTCTCTGTATTTGTCAATTTTTTCATTGATGGTAAGTACTCCCGCAGGATTATGGAAAATCTTTACATATGCTTTTGTAGAAGGTGCGCCTTCTTCAAGAGGAATTTCCTGACAGCGGCGGATAATGGACATCAGTGTGTCAAATTCACCTTCTACAACAGTTTCAAAAGGGCCTACCTCATAATGACAGCCTGTGCTTTCAATATATGCGATTACCTTGTCCACAATGGCACAAACTTTTTTAATATCTCCCACATCGGGCAAAACCTGAATGGCAATACTTGTTGTATACATATTTATCAACCTCCTGAAACAAATACTTTTGGAGAAAGTGTATCACTTTTTGCTGAAAAAGACAAGTGCTTGCAGACTGTGGGCAAGTGTGCTACACTGAAAAATATATTTTAGGGAGAGAACCCTTTAAGAACACAAAGGAGAAAAGTGATATGAATATGGATTATCGAATCGAAAAAGACTCTATGGGCGAAGTGAAAGTACCGAAAACAGCTTACTGGGGCGCACAGACCCAGAGAAGCTATGAAAACTTTAAAATCGGCACAGAAAAAATGCCCCGTGAAATTACATATGCCTTTGCCATTCTGAAAAAAGCAGTGGCACAGGCAAATTGTCGTCTGGGAAAGCTGGACGAAAAACGCTGTAAACTGATTGGACAGGTCTGCGATGAAGTGTTGGCGGGCAAGCTGGATGACCAGTTTCCTCTGGCAGTGTGGCAGACAGGCAGCGGCACACAGTCCAACATGAACATGAATGAAGTGGTTGCGAACCGCGGGAATGAGATCGCAGGCGAAAAACTCCTGCATCCCAATGATCATGTCAATATGTCCCAAAGCTCTAATGATACATTCCCTACAGCTATGCATATTGCAGCTGTACTGGAAACAAAACAGAAGCTGATTCCTGCAATCGACAGAATGATTGCAGAACTGTTCCGTCTGGAAAAGGAAAATGAAGGTATCATCAAAACAGGCAGAACCCATCTGCAGGATGCAACACCGATTACCTTTTCTCAGGAGATCAGCGGTTGGAGAAATATGCTCGAAAAGAGCAAAAAAATGATCGAACTGGGTGTGGCAGAAACGGCAGAACTGGCACTGGGTGGTACTGCTGTCGGCACAGGACTGAATGCACCCGCGGGCTTTGCAGAAGCGGCTGCGGAAGAGGTTTCCAAACTGACAGGAATTCCCTTTATCACTGCGGAAAATAAATTCCATTCTCTGACAGCAAAGGATGAACTCGTATTCCTGCATGGTGCGCTGAAAGGGTTGGCGGCAAATGTCATGAAGATTGCAAATGATGTGCGCTGGCTGGCAAGCGGCCCCCGCTGTGGTCTGGGCGAAATCTTTATTCCCGAAAATGAACCCGGCAGTTCTATCATGCCCGGCAAAGTGAACCCCACACAGTGCGAAGCGATTACAATGGTAGCGGTACAGGTTATGGCAAATGATGCAGGTATTGGCATCTGTGCATCTCAGGGGAATCTGGAACTGAATGTATTCATGCCTGTGATGATCTATGAATATCTCCAGTCTGTACGCCTGCTGACAGATGGTCTGGATTCTTTCAGAGAAAACTGCGTCTGCGGCATTGTGGCAAACAAAGAAAAAATGAACGAAAATCTGCATCGTTCTCTGATGCTGGTAACAGCACTTAGTCCCTATATCGGCTATGAAAATGCGGCAAAAACAGCGAAAAAAGCCCATGCAGAGGATATTTCTCTGAAAGAGGCCTGTGTTGCTCTGGGATTTTTAACAGCAGAACGGTTTGATGAAGTATTCAAGCCTGAACAGATGGTATAAGGGGGCAGAAAAATGACAATCGAAGAAAAAGCATTACAGCTGCATTATGATATGCAGGGGAAAATAGAAGTGGTTTCCAGAAAGGAAGTTACAACAAGAGAAGATCTTTCCTTATTATATACTCCCGGCGTGGCAGAGCCTTGCCGCGTGATTGAAAAGGATTATGAAGAATCTTTTCGTCTGACAAGACGCTCTAATCTGGTAGCGGTAATTACAGACGGGTCTGCTGTTCTGGGTCTTGGGGACATCGGGGCGGCGGCAGGTATGCCCGTCATGGAAGGAAAATGCGTACTGTTCAAGGAATTTGGTGATGTAGACGCATTCCCTCTGTGTATTGATTCCAAAGATGTGGATACCATTGTCAATACGATCTATCTGATTTCCAAGAGCTTCGGCGGG
>CALASU010000318.1 GCA_937888765.1 uncultured Clostridia bacterium
AACAGATATAAAAATCTGTTACGCAATAAAAGTCTAACTTTTTGGGGTCACATCAGAATTCCATCACTTTTCTTTTTATGTACGCTTATTCTGCTGTCAGATATTTATGAATGATGCTATCCACTGTACCATCTGCGATCAGTTCTTCCAGAACTGTGTTTACTTTCTCTGTCAGTTCACTGTCTTTTGCAAAACAGATTGCATATTCTTCGATTGCATATTCTGTTGGCAGCATTGTCAGACCTTCGTTCATTTCCACAAATTCTCTTGCAGGTTCTTTATCAATAACCACGCAGTCAATTTTGCCGTCCATCAGTGCCCATACTGCATCAGAGCCTTTGCTGTAACGTTCTACCGTACCCAGACCTGCCTGTTCAATATCTCTGGAAGTATAAAGGTCGCCTGTTGTACCAATCTGTACACCAACCAGATTATTCGCGCCCTCTTTCAACAGATCTTTCGCTTCTTTGATGTCAGAGCCTTCTTTTACAATAACCATCTGAATCGCTGTTGTATAAGGAACAGAGAAATCAACGGCTCTCAGACGGTCTGTTGTCACTGTCATCCCCGCAATACCAAAATCTGCCTTACCGCTGGATACTGCTGTAACAATCGCATCATACCCCATATCTTCAATCTGCAGTTCCATACCCAGCTTTTCCGCAATCGCTTCACCAATCTCCACATCAATCCCAACGATTTCATCAGCTTCATAATATTCATAGGGAGGGAATTCCGCATTCGTAGCCATTACCAGTGTATTTTCATCAACTGTGCTGCTGCCGCCGCATCCAACCATTCCCATTGCCAGCAGACCTATCAATAAAAGTGCAAATACTTTTTTCATTTCCTTTTCCTCCTAAGTAAACAATTACTACCTTTTTCCATGAATTGAATTATACTTGCCTTATGTCAAAAAAACAATAGTCTTTTTCTTTTTCCGGAAACAAAAAAGGGATGATCCTTCTTTGCAGAAATCTCATCACCTTTTTCTTTCTTCTTACAGTACCTTTGCAAGGAATGTCTGCAGACGTTCGCTCTTAGGATTTTCAAAGATTTCCTGAGGGGTGCCTTCTTCGATCTGTCTGCCGTCAGCCATAAACATAACTCTTGTTGCTACTTCTTTCGCAAAGCCCATTTCGTGTGTTACCACAACCATTGTCATGTTATCCTTTGCCAGCTGTTTCATTACTTCCAGTACTTCGCCTACCATTTCGGGGTCGAGCGCAGAAGTAGGTTCGTCAAACAGCATCACATCGGGTTCCATGCACAGTGCACGCACGATTGCGATACGCTGTTTCTGCCCGCCGGACAGCTGAGAAGGATATGCATTTGCTCTGTGTTCCAGACCAACACGCTTCAACAGCTGCATTGCCAGTTCTGTTGCTTCCTTTTCGCTCTTTTTCAGCAGCTTCATAGGTGCGATTGTCATGTTTTTCAGAATTGTCATATGAGGAAACAGATTGAAGTGCTGGAACACCATACCCATTTTCTGACGATGGATATTGATATCTGTTTTTTCATCTGTAATATCTGTACCTTCAAAGAAGATGCTGCCGCCTGTAGGCACTTCCAGCAGATTCAGACAGCGCAGGAATGTAGATTTCCCGGAACCGGAGGGGCCGATCACAACGACTACCTCGCCCTGTTTGATTTCTGTGTTGATACCGTCCAGAGCCTTGATTGCACCGCCGTTAAAATGCTTCTGTAAATTTTCTACTTTAATCAAAGTTTCATTAGCGTTCACTGTTTCTCAATCTCCTTTCGAGGATACCTACCAGATAGGTAAAGAACATTACCATAACCAGATAAATGATGGCCACACCGATCAGAGGCATAAACGCATCATAAGTACGGCTTCGGATAATGTCGCCGCCCTTTGTCAGGTCGTGCAGAGCAACGTAACCGGATACGGATGTTTCTTTCAGCAGTACGATAAATTCATTCGCCAGTGCAGGCAGTACGTTTTTGAACGCCTGTGGAATGATGATATAACGCATGGTCTGTACGAAGTTGAAGCCCAGGCTTCGGCCTGCTTCAAACTGACCCTGGTCGATGGACATGATACCGCTTCGGAAGATTTCTGCAACATAAGCACCGGAGTTCAGACCAAAAGCAATCGTTGCAACCAGAATCTTATTAGTAGAAGATGCCAGAACAACATAGTATACGATCATCAGCTGTACAACGACAGGTGTACCACGGACAACTGTCAGATAGATTCTGCTGATCAGATCCAGAACTGTCAGAGCCAGTTTGCTGAATCCTTTCATATCTTTCGCATTTTTATCATAGGTGGAACGAATGATGGCAACCAGCACACCAATCGCAATACCAAGCAGCAGGGCAAAGAATGTTACTTTCAGCGTTGCACCCAGACCATCTACCAGATATTTCCACCGTTCATCCTCAATGAAGTTGAAGATAAACCTTTCTTTTAAAGTCATTGAAACAACTCCCCCTTTTTATTATTTTATCATTCTCTCATTTTCAAAAAACAAGGGGTGACCTCTGTCACCCCTAAAGTTTTTTTCATGCAGACTGAAATTATTCAGCAGTGATATATTTGTCGATGATGCCTTTTACTGTACCGTCAGCGATCAGTTCTTCCAGAGCACCATTTACTTTTTCTGTCAGTTCGCTGTCTTTTGCGAAGCAGATAGCGTAATCTTCTGTTGCATATTCTGTATCCAGAATTACCAGACCTTCGTTTGCTGCAACGAATTCTTTAGCGGGTTCATTGTCGATAACTACACAGTCAATTTTGCCTTCGGACAGAGCCAGAACTGCGTCAGCACCTTTGCTGTAACGTTCGATTGTGCCCAGACCGGCTTCTTCGATATCGCCTGTTGTGTAGATGTCACCTGTTGTACCTGTCTGAACGCCTACGATGTGGCTAGCGCCTTCTGCAAACAGATCATCTACTGTTGTGATTGCAGAGCCTTCTTTAACGATGATGGACTGTACTGCTGTTGCATAAGGTGTGGAAAAGTCTACCATTTTCAGACGGTCTTCTGTCACTGTCATACCAGCCATACCAAAGTCCACTTTACCGCTGGATACTGCTGTGATGATGGAATCGAATTCCATATCTTCGATTTCAAAACCCATGCCCAGTTTTTCAGCGATCGCTGCAGCAACTTCTGCGTCGATACCTACGATTTCTTCGCCTTCATAATATTCATAGGGAGGGAAAGTAGCATTGGTTGCCATTACCAGTGTTTCTTCTTCTGCTGCTGTTGCTTCTTCCGCGGGTGCTTCTTCTGCTGCACCGCCGCCGCAGCCAACAACGCCCATAGCCAGTACGCCTGTTAATAAAAGTGCAAATAATTTCTTCATTTCATTTTCCTCCTAAGTAAAAAATAGTTAATTGAATGGTTCTTTTCTATGAATTGCATTATACTCCTGTTATGCATAAAATACAATACCCAATTTGAACCATAAATATCTATTTTTTCATTGTTTTTTATATAAAACTTACAAAACTCCCCATTTTCCCAGTAAAAAAGTGGGGTTCTTTTGACGTTTACATAGAATTCAAAATTTCACGTTTTTTCTAAACTATGCATAAAACAGTGTATAAAGCGAATTTATACTAAAAATATTGCATATTGTATTCGGTATACATTTTTTATTACACAAAACCTCAATGCGCATTTTTGTTGATGAATTCCGGCTGCACCTTGGAATACATGATTTTCTGTTCAGAATACAGCCCATAATAGCCGGAAAGCATATAGCTGATCGCACAGCACAGGGCATAATATCCCGCACCTGTAAAGCCGAATAATTCAATGCATAAAATGACTGAAGCCAGCGGGCAGTTTGTCACGCCGCAGAACACCGCCGCCATGCCCAGAGAAGCAGCAAAGGATGCAGGCAGTCCAAGCAGTGGTCCGACCACACAGCCGAATGTTGCCCCAATAAAGAACGAGGGCACGATCTCACCGCCTTTATACCCCGCTCCCAGTGTCAGTGCCGTGAAGAGAATCTTCAGCAGAAATGCTTCTGCTTTGGCATCCCCCTGAATGGCTCTCTGAATAATATCCATCCCTGCCCCGTTGTAATCCCGACAGCCTACCAGATATGTCAGTGCGATCACAATACAGCCGCCAACAAACACTCTTACCAAAGGCTTTGGCAGAAATTTACGATACTGATGAGAAATCTTTTCCATAACAATGCAGAACAGTATGCTGACCAGTGCACACAGAATCCCAAGCACACCAACACACCATCCTGTGTCTAACATCATAACTTCGGGAATATTCGCTACTGCAAAGGCAGTCGGTGCAATCCCCATACCCTGCGAAAGCCCGGATGCCACCAGAGAAGCCACCACACATGGCACGATTGCCGAATAATGCATAACCCCTACCGTAATAACTTCCATCGCAAAGACAACAGAAGCCAGCGGTGTACCGAATAACGCCGAAAAGCCCGCCGCCATGCCGCACATCGTCATCATACGCTCTTGTTTTTCATTCAGTTCAATGGCACGCCCGAAACTGGAAGCAATACTACCGCCAAGCTGCAGTGCCGCCCCTTCTCTGCCCGCCGAACCGCCGAGCAGGTGCGTCACAAGCGTACTGAAAAAAATCAGCGGAGCTGTCTTGATCGAAACCGCTTCATTTGAGCGGACAGCGATCAGAATAAAATTCGTCCCCTTATCATTTTCCATATGCTCCAGTCGGTACGCCAACACAATGGCAAGCCCCCCAAGCGGCAGCAGCCATAAAAGCCAAGGATGTTCCATACGGAATTCCGTTGCCCATTCCAGTGCCAGATGAAACGCAATCCCCACCATACCGACAATCGTACCAATTGCCATACCTGCAAAGGACCACATCAGAAAGCTGACAAAATTGTCTTCACTTCTTCTCAGATTTCCTCTATATTTCGAAAGCCAGTGCATACATTTCTCCTTTTCTTATTTTGTATTTTTCATTTTTATTCTTCCGCTTCTTCACTTTCTTCTGTCCACAGCGGAATCCGTACAATTGCCTTAAATAAATCGCCGTCTACTTCTATGCTGAATGTACCACCCTGTATTTCCGCCAGACTCTGCGTAATGGAAAGCCCAAGCCCTGCCCCTTCAGTGGTACGGGAAGCATCCCCCCGCACAAAGCGCTCCGTCAGTTGTGCGGCATCAATATCAATGGGTTCTGCCGAAATATTCTTCATAATCAGCACACCATACCCATCCGCCGCAAACAGATCCACATACACACGGGCATTTTCCATGGAATATTTGATGACATTGGAAAGCAGATTTTCCAGAATCCGCCACATATGCCTGCCATCGGCATCAATCAGCACAGGCTCGGGACAGTTGATTCTGAATGTCAGTCCTCTTGCTTCTGTTTTTTCTTCCATTTCGCCCATCGCCTGCAGCACAAGCTGTTTATATTCCAGTCTGCTTTTTGTGACCGTCAGATTTCCGCTGGAAGCCTTGCTTGCTTCGATCAGATCCTCAATCAGCTGTTTCAGACGATAGGATTTTTCATACAGGACTTCTACATAACCGCTTGCCCGCTCATTGGAAAGCTCTTCCTGCCGCAATAAATCTACATACGTGATAATAGAGGTCAGCGGCGTTTTCAGATCGTGGGAAACATTTGTAATCAGCTCTGTTTTCATTCGCTCGGAGCGCATACGCCGCTCCACTTCGGCCTCTGCTCCTGCGCTCAGGGCGTTGACATCCTGCGCCATCAGCAGGAAGTTGCCAAAGAGCCCACGGGTGGGGATTTTCCGGTCCAGGTTACCTTGTGCCATAATCCGGATATGCTTTTGCAGAATTCCCATGGACAGGGGAGCCTG
>CALASU010000319.1 GCA_937888765.1 uncultured Clostridia bacterium
ATGATATCCAAAGGAGGAAAAAAATATGAAAAAGAAAACGCTTTGCGGTCTGCTGACAGCGGCCGTTGTTCTGGGCGTATGCCCTTCTGCCGCTTTTGCCGCAGATGATTTTACAGCCATTACCGATAATACACTGGATTTCCGCGGTGTTTATGAAGATCGTACAGGCGACGGCTGGGCATGGAAAGGCAATGCACAGATCCTGACACTGGAAGACTGCCGTATCGAAGTACCTCACAGCACACTGGAAGAAAAGGCAGCGATCTATCTGCCCGATGAAAGTACTATCAAGATAAAAGGCGATAACAACGAAATTCAGGTACATTCCTACGGCTGTGATGCCATTTATGCAGAAGGTGAGCTGTGGGTAGAAGGCGACGGCAATCTGAAAATCAAAACAGACAGCCTCAGTGCCAGTGCGTTCTATGTGGAAAACGGCCCCATCAGCTTTGATGAAGAAGTAGAAGTAACCGTTGATCCCAAGGGCTATATCATCTATGTAGATGACGCAAGCGGCGACAAAGCTATTATCAGTGTGCTGAACGATGCAAAGGTAAGTTTCCCCGAAAAGGCGAAAGAACGCAACATTCTGGTTACACACAAAAATTCCGTAAAACCTTTCAGCAGCTGGCTGAACTATGTTGAACAGGAATGTGAAGAAGATGATAAATATATTGATCTTGTGAAAAAACCTGTTATTGTGGCTGAAGAAGAAACTCCCATTGAAGAAGATACAAGCGACAAAGATGTTTATCAGATCACCATTGGCAACCCCGGCATTGTGAAAAACGGTTCTGTTTCCTATCGTGCAGATGTAGCACCTTATCTGAAAAACGGCTACACAATGCTTCCTCTGCGTGCACTGCTGGCAGTTTCCGATCCCGATCTGAAAGTAAACTGGAACGAAGCGCTGTTTACAGCACATACATTCATCGGCAATGAATTCGTTACCATCAAGCCCAATGAACCCTATTACACAAAAGCAGAAAACAAGATTAAACTGTCCACTCCCGCAGAACTGAAAGATCGCCGTCTGTTCATCTCCCTGCGTGACTGGATGGAAATTATGGATATTCCCGAATCCAGACTGGAATGGAATTCCGAAACACAGACAGTAACATTGAAGTATTAAAACCTTGAGGGCGTTGCCCTCAAACTCCCACCAAGGGGGTTGTCAGGCATTTTCCCTTCGGGAAAACGGCTTCGCCGCCGCCTTAATTTTGACGGTGCCTATGCCCCTTGGAACCCGATATTGCAAAAGCATATGCTTTTGCGGAACAAAAAATAACTGCTATTTAAGAGATGAGATATATTCTCATCTCTTTTTCTAAAGAAAGGAGTATCCTATGAAAATCGTTGTCAGTGCCTGTCTTTTAGGGCACAACTGCAAATACAGCGGCGGCAACAACCGCAATGAAGCCGTTTTATCCTATATCGAAGGGCATGAAGTGATCCCCGTCTGTCCCGAAACAGCCGGCGGACTGCCCACGCCCCGCATTCCCGTTGAACTGAAAGACGGCAAAGCCATCAATGCCGCAGGCGAAGATGTCACTGCGCAATTTCAGACAGGTGTGGAAAAAACAATGGAAAAACTTGCAGGCGAAACCATTGATCTTGCCATTCTCCAGCCCCGCAGCCCCTCCTGCGGCTGTAAGCAGATTTATGACGGCACATTCTCCAAAACACTCATCGACGGTAAAGGGATGTTCGCACAGAAACTTGCGGAAACAGGGATTCCAATGCTCCAGCCCGAGGATTTGCAAAATAATTAACCATAAAAATATTATGTAAATTTAACAAGGACAATAAAAAGCAGATTTTAAAAAATCTGCTTTTTATTGTCTGCTCATTTTATTCACTTAGGTCTATACTTGAACACCAAGCCCCATACAAAACCTGTCAGCAATCCATATATACTATATATTACATAAGTTACGGAATTGCTCCACGGAAAGGATGCCTGCGGATTATTTACTCCATAAAGAATAAAGGAGATTGCTACAATCATAAGTATACACCCAATGATAAAATATCGTCTGCATTTTGACATATATCATCCCTCCTCCTGTAAAATCACTATCCGCAGTTCAATGCGTTTTACTTTTCCTGCCCATAAATTCATATACAAGTATTATACATATCGGTACAACAGCCAGATAAATCAGAATATTCGCCACCGTAAAATTATAGGTATTGGAAACCTCTCCAAATTCCATGAAATACCTGCAAATCATGCCGATCACAGAAAAAATTATAATTCTCGGATACAGAAATAACTTCCGCCCTGTTCCATATACACTGTTGAACCCTGTTCCTATCGCACTATATGCCATCAGATTCATCGGAAGATCTGTCCATTCTAACGGAAATCTTTCACTCCACAGAGGAAAATTGAAGCATCCTATAAAAATACAAAAGCCCCATAAAATCCCTTTCATTATATCGGTACGACCATTCTCTTTTGCCCATGCCGCAAGAACTGCCGCACTCGCCCCCAACAAGAAAATAGCTATAATAAAAAGTCCGAATTCCATATATTCCCACCTCCACTCTTTTTCCTTTACAGTATACTTCTTTTCTGTTTTCATCTCAATAAAATCAAAAAAGTGACAGAATTTCTTAAGAATGAACCGACCCCCAAAAGTTAGACCTAAAAATCTAACAATTGGGAGGTCGGTT
>CALASU010000320.1 GCA_937888765.1 uncultured Clostridia bacterium
CGCCGTTGGACATCACAAACAGTCTGTCAAATACCGCGGAAGCCATACCCGCCGCAGATGCATAATGCACAGGTGCGCCCAGAATCATGCCGTCTGCCTCCAGTGCTTTGGGCAGGAGCTTGTTGACAATGTCATCCTGTACACATTTGCCTGTTTTTTTGCAAGCACCGCACCCCATACAACCACCGATGGGCTTTGTGCCCAGATAGAACATTTCTGTTTCGATTCCTTCACTGCGCAGTGTTTTTTCGATCTCTTTCAGTGCTGTGTATGTGCAGCCGTGACCGTTGGGACTGCCATTGATCAAAAGTACTTTCATTCTTCTTCCTCCTTTTTTTGCGATATGCAGAAAAAAACGGCACTGCCCTGTGCCGTTTTTCATGGGTTTCTCATTTGTTTTCCAGATAAGCGTTGATTTCGCTTACCAGTTTTTCACAGTTCATACCGTGAACCATGCTTGCTTCTTCCAGTGTTTCGCCTGCAGCAGAAGGGCAGCCTACACAGTGCATCCCATTCTGCATCAGTACCATACCAGCACCTCTGTCCAGCATCAGCAGTTCACCGATTGTCATATCTTTTGTTACTTTCATCCAAAACGCCTCCTTGTTCCGTATTTTTGATTCGTAGGTATTATATCATAAATATCTGAAAATCACTACCATAAATATGATTTTGCCAAATTTCGCGATACTGTGGAAAGCATGTACAATAACATCGGAGAAAATCAAAAAAGAACTGTACTGAAAAATAGGTATTGTACTGAAACAAGCAACAAAAAGACCTCTTTCGAGGTCTTTTTGTTTATAATTCGGGAATATCCAAAACCAGCTTTCTGCAATAGGGGCAAAGATAACCTTCCATCTTTGCGTTACCCATATAGCTTTTTGCCAGAAGATATTCTTCTTTTTTCCCTGTTTCGGGATTTTCTGTTTTCCACTGTACATATCTGCCCGAGGTCATTACCCCTGCGGACATTTCTTCATTACAAAAAGGGCATTTCATGTATCTTTCCTCCTTTGTCTGTCATTCAAAGACAGAGGTCTCTTTTGCTTTTCCCGCATCATACAATCCGTTCAAAGCCTTTGTAATACTTAAAAACCACTTTCCCCAGCATTTCCTCTTTTTCCACAAACGTATTGTCCCAGAAGCGGGAGTCCAGAGAATGATTTCGATTGTCGCCCATCATAAAATAGCAACCTTCTGGTACCAGAAACGGTCCATAATTGCCGATGGTTTTTTCTCGGATATAGGGTTCTTCCAGTAAAGTTTCATTGACATATACTTCCCCATCTTTTACAACTACCGTATCCCCCGGCTCACCGATCACACGCTTCACATAAAGTGTTTTCCCCGTAGGGTCATCGGGATATTTAAAAATCACCACATCCCCCTGTGCAGGTTCGCCAAACCAATATGCTGTGCGCAGTGCCACCACACGGTCGCCTGCCATGATGGTATTTTCCATGGAACTTGTGGGTACCTGTGCATTTACGATCAGGAAGGAATTGATTGCCCCTGCCAGCACTGCCGCCATCACGAGCGTTTTGATCCAGCTAATGATCTCGTCTTTTATCGCATTGCCCATTCCTTCATCTCCTTCGGAATGTTTTTTTGTTATTTTAAGAAGCCGTTG
>CALASU010000321.1 GCA_937888765.1 uncultured Clostridia bacterium
GCCACTTTCTTATTTAACTGCACAAGATTTCTTTTCATAAGCATCCGCCTTTCTCTCGTACTCTTTCCATAAGTTCCTTTGGTACTCTTTCCACCTCCAGTCACAGTTCGGGCAAAGATAGCCTCTGCTGGTATCCTGTGTCAGAGCTATGTTCCACTTTTCTCTGCACCGTTTGCAGATCGCATATCTGAATTTGCCCATAGGCTTGTCCTTTCCGCAGGGCAGATGCCCTTTTATGCCGTTCATTATTAAGAGGTCGCATCCTCTGAGGTACCAAAGACACGGTCGCACATATCGCCATCAATTTCATCACAGCCTATATCATTTTCTACCGCTGCACTTTCCTCACTTTTTGGAGGCTGTTTTTCTTTCCGCTTTTCTTTTTTCCTGTTTTTCTTTTCTTCTTTTTCAGCTTCCCTCTTTTGCCGTTCTCGCTCCTCGCTTTCTTCCAATGTTATAACGTCGTATGGATCCGTTACATCATACCCTTCATGCTTCCGAAGGAATTCTTCCAGGGCTTCCCTGCGGCATTTGTAATACCCCAGCTTCAAAAACGGAAGAAGCCCTGATTTTCTCAGCTTATGTACCATATTCGGATTACACTTCAGGATTGCCGCTACTTCACTTACTGTATAAAGCATAGTTTCCATAGTCACACCTCCCACTTTTTTATTAAAAGGAGGGTTGCCCCTCCTTAGACCGCTTCACTTTTCCTATTGACATTTTCAGGCATTTTTCCTATCTTAGATACACAGGCTGTTGCAGCAGCCGAGTACTTCAAGGAAGGAGTGAATACTTATGTTTTGTCCATTCTTAAACGGAGAATGCCGCAATGATTGTGCTTTCAAAACAAGAAACACCGCTACAACATTCGGCACATCATCCTGCTTGATTGCTGTCAAATTAGATTGTATTAACGAACATCAGGCAGATCAGCTTACAGAAATCACGCAGAGTATTGCGAAATAACACTTGTAAGCCGCACAGTCGATGCTTTTCCAGAGATACTATTGATAAATGCCAAGATTTCTCTAGTTTCATCAACTGTGCATTTTTCTTTTTCAAGGATTTCAGCAATCGCAAAAGCGATTTCAATGTTCTTTTTGTTTATCTCCAAATATTCTCACACTCCTTTCAGATCGCTTTTCTTTTCGCTTGACTTTTCCTCATTCGCCCCCTATCCTTGAAATACAGGCTGTTCCAGCAGCCGAGTATTCCAAGAAAGGAGGTTTTCAGATGACAACAAAAGAACTTGACAAAAAACTTAATGCCATCATAGATGAGTTTACCTCTGAAATCCGTTCTCGGTATCCAGAAGGTAAACGGACATCCATTGATAGCGATGACCTTAATGAACTCGCCAGACAAACATCTTATGCTCTTAGCTACTTCAAGGACGAGATTATCAGTTATCTAAATCACAAGTAATTTCCAGTGCCTGTGCATCACCCTGTGCAGGCACAATTTCCACTTCAATACCTCGCCCAAGACCACTGTAGCTATTCAGTAATTTGTCAACTTCCTTCAGTAATTCATTTGCTTTTTTTATTTTTTCAAAAACCTCTTTTTCGTCTTTAATTTTTACAAAAACTTTCAACAGGCTTTTGCCCCCTTTCTTAGACCGCTTCTTTTTCTGCATTTTTCTTCTTTATTGATTGCATTATTTTGCAATATGTGATATATTGTGTTTGTCCGTTTCATCCCGCCCGCAATATATACCGTTTCCGCAAACGAAAATATATTGAGAAAGGAGATGATTGTATGTCACACGAAAATCAGATTATGCACACAACTGTAGAATTGGTTTCTGCTTATATGCATTCTTTAAACTGTAGTGCGATGTTCATCGACGATGATTCTGCCGAGCAGTATGCAAAATTTGTCGAAACCATCTACAAAAAAGTTGAAGAATTGACCACTTCCAAATAATTCAACAACCTAGAGACTGCATTTTGCCCCTTGCAGTCTCTTTTTTATTATTTTTTCGTGTCATTTCAAACCATCTCTTTCAGCCCCCCGTTTTCACGCTGTATCTTTTTCAGTCTCACTTTCTTCTTCACTTCTTTTCATAAGTTCTTCTTTTGTCATGTCAGGGAAAAATACGCTCTGCAGAATTTCAACTTCTGGATATGTAAAAAATGCCTCCCCTTTCAATTTGTTGTACAAGCATCTCTCCGAAATTCCGAGAGTAGTCGCTATTTTTTTCTTTCTGATTCCTCTCATTGCTATTTTTGCTTCCATATTCGGGTATACTACACTCATTTCTTCCACCCCCAAACCTTCCATATTTGGAATCTGTATCTCAATATTATCTCCAAATTTGGAAATTGTCAACCGGAAATCTAAATATTTTTTCCAAATTCGGAAATTTAATTCTTGACGTATCGGAAATATAATGCTACAATCTGCCTAAAGAGGTGGATTTATATGGGACTTGAAAAAATTAACGACATGCGAAAGCATACAGGGATGAGTATAGATGATCTAAGCGAAAAATCCGGAGTGCCAAAAGGAACTCTTAGCAAAATAACCTCTGGCATTACTAAAAATCCGAGCATAGAAACGGTAAAATCTATTGTCCACGCTATGGGCTTTACCCTTGACGATTTAGACGATTTGCCCAAATCTTCCGAAACCATTTCTTTTTCCGCAGAGGATATTGAGCATCTTAATAAATATCACGCTCTTGACAGCCACGGCAAAGAAATAGTGGATAAGGTTCTCGATACGGAGTACGCTCGTGTAACAGACGAATATATAGAAATTGCCGCTCGTGGCGGTAAATACAAAGTAAAAAGAGACACTGCTGTTGAATGGGCAAAAAGAGTAACTTTAGATCGAATGGAGGAAGACCACAATCTCTGCTGATTTCCAACAATCTCCTAAGGAAGTTGTTCTGTAATTCCTTTACAATTCTTCTATTACTACCAAATAGGAGGATTGCAAAATGTACGAACACTACAAAAGAGCAAGAGATGCAGCTTGGAAAACACTGCTGGATAGCAAGGTTGACCGCCTGCCAGTAAATCTATGGCAGGTCGCAAAACAATTTGATTTAGGTATTCACATATATTCTAAATCAGGCATCGCACAAATCTTAAAAAAAGAGGTTCTGGACGGAGATGGTTTTATTGCTTGCATCGGAGAGCGAAAAGAAATTTTCCTCAATGATAAAATCGAAAACCGAAACCGCCGCCGCTTCACTCTGGCACA
>CALASU010000322.1 GCA_937888765.1 uncultured Clostridia bacterium
ACAGAGAAAAAAAGAACCATTTTTCTATTTGGGCATAGAGTGGGGAAAAAGGAGAATCACACTATGCCAAGCGTTTATTTAAGTCCATCCTTACAGGAATATAATCCCTTTATCGACGGTGGTTCGGAAGAAGAAATCATGAATCTGATTACAGACGCCATGGAGCCGTATCTGGAGGCAAGCGGGATTGATTTTGGCAGAAACCGCCCCGAAATGACACTGGGGCAGGCAATCGCGGAATCGAACAGCCAAGAGCGGGATTTCCACCTTGCGATTCATTCCAATGCTTCGCCTGCATCCATTGCGGGACAGCGGCAGGGGCCTGTTGTATATTATTACAGCAGCAGTCCTGCGGGCAAACGGATGGCAGAGCTGATTGCGGATCAACTACGGGAAATTTATCCAGATCCGAGCAAGGTGCAGGTACTGCCGACAGTAACTTTACGGGAGCTGAGAAGAACAGAATCACCGTCTGCACTGGTGGAGGTGGCATATCACGATAATCCCGAAGATGCACAATGGATCAAGCAGAATATTCAGTCCATTGCAAGGGCACTGAGCCGTGCTGTGGCAGAATATCTGGACGTACCGTTTGCAGAGGCAACGATGTGATGCAGAAAAGGAGTGGGGTGTTTGCTCGCTCCTTTTATTTTGCACAAAAAACTTGCAAAAAATATCTTTTATGTTATAATTATTTTATGATTTTTCAAAAGGTGCTGATTTTCAAAAGGAATTTTGGCATAATGGTCGAATGTAGATAAGAGTGTATATTGTGAATTTTTTATATACTGTATACATAAGCAACGACCCCTGACGGATACGTTCCGTTAATAAATATACTAGGAGGGAAACTTACTATGAAAAATTATGCAGCAAACAGAGTGAGAAACGTAGTTCTTTTGGGCCACAGCGGCTGTGGTAAAACAACTTATGCCGAAGCAGCACTGTACTATTCCGGTGCAACAAAACGCTTTGGTAAAGTAGAAGATGGCAACACTGTAAGTGACTACGAAGCAGAAGAAATCCGCCGTAAGGTGTCTATCAATACATCCATTATCCCTGTTGAATGGCAGGATACAAAAATCAACTTCCTGGATACACCCGGTTACTTCGACTTTGCAGCTGAAGTAAAACTGGCTATGAACGTAGCTGATACAGGCATGATCATGGTTTCCGCAAAATCCGGCGTTGAAGTAGGTACAGAAAAAGCATGGGAATACTGTGAAGAAATGCACCTGCCCAGAATGATCTTCATCAACCAGATGGACGATGAAAATGCTGACTTTGAAAAAACACTGGCTGAGTTGCGTAAAAACTTCGGTAAAGCAGTTGCTCCCGTTCAGATTCCTTTCGCTGATGAAGACGGCAAATTCGTTGGTTTCATCAACGTAATCAAGAGAGATGCAAGAAAGAAAGTAGACGGCAAGCTGCAGAAATGCGCAATGCCTGAAGAAAAGAAAGATCAGGTAGAAAAACTGCGTAACATGGTAATCGAAGTTGCGGCAGAATCCAGCGAAGAACTGATGGAAAAATTCTTTAACGATGAAGAACTGACAGAAGAAGAAATCTACGATGGTCTGCTGGCAGGTATCGAAAGTCTGAGCGTTGCTCCCGTTCTGTGCGGTTCCGCAACACTGGGCTACGGCGTAAAACTGATGATGAACACAATCGTTCGTTTCACACCTCCCGCAATCGAAGCAAAACCCAACTTCCACGCATTCCACGACGGCAAAGACGTTGTTTACTGCTCTTCCGATGACGAAAGATTCTCCGCATATGTATTCAAAACAATCGCTGACCCTTACATCGGTCGTCTGAATGCATTCCGTGTAATGACAGGTAAACTGGAAGTAGGCATGAGCATCTACAACGAAGAAAAGGATACAGTGGAAAAAGTATCCCACCTGTATGTAATCAGAGGGAAAGAACAGATTGAAGTTGACGAACTGCACTCCGGCGACATCGGTGCTCTGGCAAAACTGTCCAATACAGCAACTCAGGATACTCTGTCCCTGAAAGATGCAAACATCATCATCCCTAAAATTGCTCTGCCCGGTTCCGTTCTGTGCATGGCAATCCAGCCCAAAGGCAAAGGCGATGAAGACAAACTGGCTGTAGCTCTGGCAAAACTCAGAGAAGAAGATCCTACTCTGAAAATGGAAGTACATCCCGAAACACACCAGACTCTGGTTTATGGCGTTGGCGAACAGCAGCTGGATGTTATGGTTCAGAAACTGAAAAGCAAATATAAGATTGAAGTAGAACTGATGGATCCCATCATTCCTTACAGAGAAACAATCAAAGCAAAAACTTCCGTTCGCGGCAGATACAAAAAACAGTCCGGCGGTCACGGTCAGTTCGGTGACGTTGTAATGGAATTTGAACCTAGCTACGATACAACAACAGCTTATGTATTTGAAGAAAAAATCTTCGGTGGTTCCGTTCCCAAACAGTTCTTCCCTGCAGTTGAAAAAGGTCTGCAGGAATGTGTACAGAACGGTGTTCTGGCTGGCTACCCTGTAGTAGGTCTGAAAGCAACACTGACAGATGGTTCCTACCATCCCGTTGACTCCTCCGAAATGGCGTTCAAGATGGCTACATCCGTTGCGTTCAAAGAAGGCATCCCTCAGGCGAAACCTGTTATTCTGGAACCCATTGATCATGTAGAAGTTCTGATTCCCGATAAATACATGGGCGACATCATGGGCGATATCACAAAACGTCGTGGCCGTATCCTGAGCATGGATGCAGTAGGTAACAAAAAATGCATCGTTGCAGAAGTTCCCGCAGCTGAAATGCACAAATATGCAACAGACCTGCGTTCCATGACACAGAGCCGCGGTGAATACAGAAGCCGCTTCGAAAGATACGAAGAAGCTCCCATGGATGTACAGAAAAGAATTATCGACGCAAGAGCAGCTGAACACAAATAATAAATAATTTGTTGCTGTAACAACAGATAATTTTTAGAAAATATGGTATACTGAACCGCAAGAGGCACCCGCTTCTTGCGGTTTTTATTTTTTTGAGGGACAGTGTCCCCTGAAGAAAAAGGAGGTTTTTGATATGATTGATATTGCGATTATCGGCGGCGGTCCTGCGGCACTGTCTGCGGCGATTAACGGGCGTCAGAGAAATAAAAGCGTATGTGTATTCGGCAAAAGTCTGGACAGCTCTCTGCTGTTTGCGGCGGAAAAGGTAGACAATTATCTCGGGCTGCCAGATGTGACAGGTGAAGAATTGCTGAACCAGTTTTATGCCCATGCTGTAAAACAGGGTGTGGAGTTCAGAGAATGTAAAGTGAAACAGATCCTTTCTATGGGCGACCGCTACATGATTAGTGCGGATAATGAATTTATTGAAGCGAAAACGCTGATTCTTGCGGTTGGTCTGAATAAAAGCAGGAGCATTCCGGGCGAAGCGGAATATCTTGGGAAGGGTGTCAGCTATTGTGCAACCTGTGACGGTATGCTGTATCGTGGGAAAAAGGTTGTTGTGGTTGGCGAAAATGAAGAAGGGGAAGCGGAAGCAAACTTTCTGGCAGAGGTGGCGGAAGTAACGTATATTCCGCTGTATCAGCCTGTATTGCATTTGAAAGAGAATGTAACGGTATTGCAAGGTACACCCAAAGCCGTACAGGGCGAAAACGGCAGAGTGACAGCACTGGAAGTCAATGGCGAACAGCTTGCATGTGACGGTGTTTTCTTCGCAAA